>JANNNN010000172.1:0-11093 GCA_031398555.1 Planctomycetia bacterium
GCATAGTGCTTTGGCACACCAGCTACGTTATTGGGCGGACGTACAACGAACGCAGCGAACTCGTCTGGACCATAACGACAACCCGCGAAGCCACCCAAAGCCAATGAGGAACTCATCAGCTTCAACCACTTGCGGCGCGAGACACCCTCCGGAAACTCGGAAGCTGCTTGGGGAAATTCGCGACTTGCAATCTGCTCGAACTCTGCCGTTTCTTGCAAATCGTTCAGACTACGCCAATAAGTTTTATTCGCCGACATTGTCTTATTTGCCTGCATCTGCGGGACAGCACTACGCGGAATCGTTGGGTTGTTAATCTACTAGCTTGCACCATCATGGTGCCGGTGGCCGTTCTCAAGTCAATCGAGTCGGGCGATCCAATTCAAATCGTTCGAATTATCGATGGCAAACCGCGCAGTTAGCTCGCGGATGTATGTTGTTTTCTTCTCGTAGCTGAGCACCAATCTCTTCACGAGTTTTGCCTTCTTCAGGCTCCCAATCAAGCTTCGTAATGAACTCGACCGGGCGGATGTTTGCATTGGGGTTGTTATGGCACTCAATGCACCATGCCATCGATAGCTCTTTGGCTTGATAAACCTTTTCCATCGTATCGATTCGACCGTGACAACTTACACAACTGACACCGCGATTCACGTGGGCTGCATGATTAAAGTAGACATAGTCCGGGAGGCGGTGGATCTTAACCCAAGGAATCGATTCGCCCGAGGCCCAGCTTTCATGGACCGCGCGCAATTTCTTGCTCGCGGGATGAACCGCTGATAAAGCCGGAGCACCGTCAGCGCCCATTGGGCTATGACAATTGATACACGTCGCAGTTGGTGGAACAGTCGCGGCCGCCGCTTTGTCAACGTTGACGTGACAATAGCGACAATCCATCTTCAGTTCGCCAGCATGGATCTTGTGACTGAATGGAACCGGTTGATCCGGAGAATAGCCAAGGTTTAAGGTCACCGGATCTGTCGCGCCTAGTAACAAGGTTGCGGCGTAGCCACCACCAGCCAGCGCGAACAAGCCCAGTAAAGGTAAAAACTTGTTCGTCCATCTTGGAAATAGAAATCGACTCATAGCTCTACGTTGATTTCTTGCCTGTACAACCTACGCATCGTTGCTCGAAGGAGCATCTGGCGCAAAGTTGAGCACGGGAAAAGGTCAATTATTTAGTACAGCATTCACTGCCGCACGATTAGTTTACATCTAGTACTTCATCGTTCTACCAGTTGCGTCAGTATCGTACCCGCAACCCCATTTGTTCAATAGCACTCTGAGGCACGCGACAAATGGTCGCATAAGACTTACTCATTCATCGGTAGCCAATCAGCGCTGCAAGTCCGTCCATCAGGCGTCGTTACCGCCCCAGACTCGACCTCCTCATCGAAAAGGTTTTTGCAGGGTTAGCAAATAGTACCCGAAATTCTTCCGTTGCATACCAAGCAACATAGCCAAAGCGCTTCCCCGCAAATGTTTCCACTGCCAAGCCGTCGATTTTCCGCGTAACAACATCTTTGCCGTGTGCGTCAGCACAAGCGGCACCGAATGCGACGCGCTGACCGCCATCCGCCATCCCATCTCTCGCTGCTTCATCAATTTCAGCCCGCTCGCCTCTAACCAACGTGGCACCAGGGCGATCTCGTGGAAACGTGGAACCGCCCAATTGTGAGCAACTTCGTCATGCAACCAACGAAACCAACGTGATGTCCGAGCAAACGGATGATTTACAAAACCATCCGCAATGACCAACTTTCCACCCGGTTTTAAGACTCGAACTGCTTCTCGCAACGCCACTTCTGGCTCCGTGCTATGGCACAAACTTTCAAAGTAAAACGCTGCATCGAGAAAGTCGTTCGGCCAGGGTAGAACGTGATAATCTCCGTGGTGAACGCTGTCCATCCCAGTCCGGTCTTCGGCGTGCAAACGCCGCGCTTCATTGAATTTCTCTCGACCTTGATCGGCTTGCTCGCGCGAGATTGTGATCGCATGCCAGCCCAGCTGCGGCAAATGATCGCAGCCATAGCGGGCCACCGCCGCAGTCCCGCAACCCAAGTCCCCCACATTGCCAGCCTTCAGATTTGCAACGCCAAGCTGCTCAAACACGACATCATTCATCGCTTCGAGCATGCGTCGCCGCTGCCAAGGCCAAATTCCGAGTTGCCAGTAGCCAAAGTGGCGATAACCTTCAACACTCCAAACCCGATAGTCGATCTCCGACTCGTTGTAGTAGTCCGAGATCGCCGCCCGTTCTGCGCGGTCTTGCCACGCTCCGCTTAGCATATTTCCCGACGTAGGTGGATCGGCAGCTTTGGGGGTCATCGAAGTGTCAGAATCCAAGATCATACGTCCCGAGGTTAATAACAACCGAAAATCAGGCATCCTCCATGAGATGACATCCCGCTTTTCGCATTGTGTCACCATTCCAACCGTCCCGCTATTCCCCACTTAACTGAGTTGCGGATAGTTCCGAAAGCTCAGTTCGCTTGCAACTTTGTCAGTCTCGCTTGATGATGTGCTTTCCACTGGCATCCAGTTCTTGTTCGCTACTGCCGGTAAGTTCCTTCCATAATGCGCTTTGGTGATCGCGACTATCGCCAGCCTCGTCATTGTAGGCTTTATGCTGACCTAGCCATCAAAACTCCGACACTTGCGATGCTAGCGGAACGGTCTTATTTGAAGGCAATGAGGCTTAGAGTCGAAACTTCGTTCACACTGGCATAGCCAGTGGCAGACCCAACTAAATGCGCTATGGCGCTCCCTCTATACCAAGGTTAAAGTTGGATGAAGCAATGGTTTGTTTGCATCAAGGCAATCGCATTGCATACTTGGAATGCTCATCATCACTGAAAATGAGCTGCGCTGTAAGTGTTCGCTTTGCGATGTTTCCAAGCCCCGCATACAACCTGCCAAATCGATTTCAGAAGACTCGAGCTGACCGTTTGGCGATACAAGGAATCTTGGGGCAGCTCACTCATAAGCTGACGATGCGCTTTACCCAAATTGTGATAAGGGATCCCGGGACACAAATGATGCAGAGCGTGATATCGTAACCCAACCGGCATCGCCAACTCGGCCAAGATGGGATGCTGTGGATAGTTCACACTGTCGAGTATCTGCTCAGTAAAATTCATTTCGCGGCGTTCCGAATTGGTAAACCGATGTGCACCGAGTGTGCGAAAATGATTTAGAAAAAGAATGCCAACAGCCGTCAAATAAATCTGAACAATATTCGCATAGGTTAGAGGAAAACGATTGACCGAAAGAATCCAACCCGCAACGGCCCAACAGATTACGCAGCAGGCGGCTTCCTGGACACGTATCCATCGCAATTCACGACCGCTGGGCAAGCGACGTACATATTTCAAATCAATTACCATCGAGCTTGCCCGACTATAAGTGAATCTCGCAACCGCTGAGCTCACCCAAGAAAGTGGAGCCAATACCATAAAGCGGAGCACAGTCAGAATTGGCATAAATAACGGCTGGCAAAAGTAGAAAAATAGATGCCAGGGATTCTGGACTGCAAGCGGCAAATATTCTCCGTCATGATGAGTCGCGAAATGTTTGCGTGAATGATGATCCAGATGCGTCGTGTACGTGAACGACGGCATCATGAACGGAATGCCAAACAACACATTCCACGCAATGGTGAACTTCTGCATGCTGTGTTTGCGGAAATGAGAGATCTCATGAATGAACAAAGCCGAGCGATAGAAGGCGATCACTGAAACGACATAAGCCGCCACTTGTCCCCAAGTGAGAAAACCAAGAAAGAGTACCGCGACATAAGCGATTAATCCAACGCTGTAGGACGTTAGGAAGTCGAACCAATAGACGCCCGGCCGATGCTGGAAAAACGGTTTTACAATGGCATGGACTTCACCCATTGAAAGCGCTGCTTGCTGAGCAGGCACAGCCTGATGACCAGTCTCCACTTTCCGTTCAACCTTTGCGGCCGATTGCGGCACGATTTAGCTCCAGTTCGCTCGAGGAGGGACAGTTGTTGTTCAAGATCTGTTGAAATTCTACCCTCGTCCCAGCAAGACTTATACCGTGACTCGACTTACCGAGCATTCTTCCAGCGATCGGTCGGTGGAATGAAGGCATCCATGGCGGCCAGTTCCTCACCCTTGACAGTAGCCGCAAAGCGAATTCCTAATGCAGCCACGCGGTCGGCCGCTTCGCTCAATTCAGCCGAGTTATTCAACCGAAGTTTTACACTACTGAAAACCGACTGAATTTCTTGCAGCAACGGTTGTCTGAGTTTGCTTTGAGCCGCTTGCAAACGTTTGGCAGCTCGGGATGCTCGTTGAGCTGAGTTGATACCAAAAGTCGCCTTCTCTGTGGCCGCGGCAGTGGCTCGCAAACTGAACTCGAGATCGGCAATCATACCAGCCATAAATAGCTGGCGAAGTCGTTCAGGACTCGACAACTCATTGACTTTGCCGTCGCTGCGAAGGAAATTGTGTCGGATCATTCCTTGCGACCAGGACACCATTTCAAAATCCATACTGCCTTCTTTGTGGCCGCCAACATTGACTAGACGTTCGTCAGGCACTGTGTGGCAGCGATAACAGCTCTGCGCAACCATGTAAACATTCACCGGATTGCGCATGCCCCCACTGATGCTCGCGCGAAGACGATCGAAGCGGTGCTCGGCTGACTCGGCGTCTTTGGTCACGCCAGTGCCGCCGTAGTCGTTGTGAATGCTGACCCAACCCTGAGCCGCACCGTGGCATGATTCGCAGGACACGCCGGCAACTGCCTCCAAACCTATGGCGTGCTTTTTGACAGTGTAATGACACTTCATGCACGCGGAGTTTTCTTTAAACGACTCGATCCCCATTTTCTGGGCTATCTGCTGGGCTTCGGGTTTACGGTGCAGCGTTGCAAATGTTTCACTGTGCGGCGTTTGCTTCCAAACACTAATCTCGGCAGCGTGGCATTTCGCGCAGCTCTCGACACCGAGCACCTGATTTGGGTCAAGATGCACTTGAACTTCACTATCTCTCGGATCCGCCCGGTCGACATTGATCGACATCCCAATAGTTGCCGTGAACCAAGCCAGCACTAACACTGCAAATATGAGTTTGTGTGTCATGGTGGCAAACATCAGCGTCAACTTTTTTGCGAGTGTAGTACAGAACCGATTCAAACGGTGGTGGAGACTGGTTATTAAAAATAGCCCGCATTTTTGATACGCAGCCGTTTGTGCAACCTTGTTCGCGTCAAACTGCCGGACAGTGGCTGGGACCTACTTGTACTAATCCGAACAATCGGAACAACAACACGTCTTTATGCTTCCAGTACTAAATCGGTAATCGGGCGGGCGACGCAAGTAAGACACTCGCCACTTGCAAGTTCGACACCTATTTGTCGGTCATATTGAACTTGACCTGAAATCAATTTCACTCGGCAGCTACCGCACACACCGCTCAGGCAACCGCTTGGAAGTTCGATTTGATTGGCTTTCGCAAGCTCCCAGATCGTCTGCTCTGGATCGTTCCATTGAGATTCAGTTTCACTGAGCGCAAACCGAATCGTATGCGCGTCAAACGCCGACGATTCCGTAATTGACGGCGTGGGATGCGTTCCGAAGGATTCCCAGTGGATCCGCTCGGGTGGTACAGCACCATCAACCAACTGATCTCGAATGCTCTCCATCCATGTGTCCGGCCCACACATGTAGTAATCCACATCTTTGCTGCTGGCCAGCTTGGCCGCGGTGGCTCCGTCAAGTTTGCCAGCGTGGAACTGGCCTGGAAGGAACGCGCCTGGAATTTGCAAAGATAACGCTTCCATTTCGTCCGCGCCCGCTCGGCTTAAAAACGTGTGTGCGCGCAGCGACGAAAAGTCGCTTTGCCACTGGTGAAGTGCTTGCCCAAGCGGCCAATGCTCTCGGTTCTTGACTTGATAAAGCAGCGTCACTTGACGATCGGGTGTATGTTCAAGCGACCAACGCAGCATGCTTGCTATGGGAGTTATCCCGACTCCTGCGGCAATGAGAACGATATCTCGCGGAGACTCGACAGGCAAGTAAAACTGACCGCTGGGACCGCCGACTAGCAAGCAATCGCCTTTTCCAATCGTGCGGTGCAACCATGCGCTCAAGCCGCCTGAGTTCGCATGAATGGGGTCGAAATTAGGCTCCTGCAATTTCACTGTAATACGCCAGAAACGCGCGTCCGGAGCACTAGACAGTGAGTAGCAACGGGTGGTTTGGTAGGCGCCAGCCATTGCGGGACGAACCATTATGTATTGGCCGGGCCGAAAGTCGGGTAGCGGTTGCCCGTAGGGATCAACAAGATAATACGACCGGCAATCATCTGACTCACGAACAACGTCGGCAACTTCAAGTATTCGCCACTGGATCGCAGCGGTCGCGCCACTGTTATGCCCGAGTTGCGAAGTCAATCGGGCGAGTTGCAAGGAATGGGATAAAACCGTAAAACGCTGGCCTAGTAGGTCAGCGTTTTGCCGACGATGTGACCGCCAGCGGATCACGCTGACCGAATACTGAGCAAATTGACCTGATACCAAAGCGATCAGCGCAATCGTCAGCCACCAGTACTCTATCATTTACCCCTCCGCATGATCCGGCTAGAATTCCTAAACCTAGCTTATGAATCTGGCACGGTTGGGAAAAGTAGTAAACAAACGTTCGATTCCGTTGACGATTTCCCAAAACAGACCTAATTCCCCCATTGCGCGGCACTTTCGATAACTTTTTTTCAGTTCTAAGGGAAAATAGTTGGATAACATGCTGCTACTTTTACTTGACACCGGATTGCGACGACATGAGTGAACCAGTGCCTCAAGTGTTAACATGTGATGACAAAAAGGCACTCTGCGAACGCCAGATTGGCTACACATTCAAGGACCCGAATTTGTTGCTTGCCGCTCTAACACACGCTTCCGGCGCAAGTAATCGGCTTGCATCGAATGAGCGCTTAGAGTTTCTGGGGGATTCGATTTTGGGCTTCGCAATCTGCGCTTGGTTGTTTAATCGGCATCCAGAATATCAGGAAGGCGAATTGACTCAGATTAAGTCCGCAGTAGTCAGTCGTCGAACCTGTGCGAAAGTCAGCCGCAAGCTGGGCTTGGAAGACTGCTTGATCATCGGCCGTGGCATGCAGCAAGCCACCGGTGTCCCAAAAAGCTTGCTGTCCGATGTGTACGAGGCGCTGATCGCGGCTATCTATTTAGATGGAGGCTGGGATTCAGCGTGTGAGTTCATCATTCGCACACTCGCAGAAGAATTGTCTCTCGCCGTACAGGGTCATTCGGTCGGCAATTACAAATCAGCCCTTCAGCAATTGGCTCAGAAGGATCACGGCGCAGCACCCTGCTATCGATTGGTCCAAGAACAAGGGCCGGATCACAGCAAGTCGTTTAGGATTTCGGCCGAAGTCAAAGGCCGTCAATTCACCCCAGCTTGGGGTCGGAATAAGAAGGACGCAGAACAGCGGGCCGCTGGCAATGCGTTGGCCGAGCTTCGTGGTGATAGCCCGCCGTATACAGAAGCCTAGTTCGTGAAGATGCACGCTAGATGTTACCTAGGGCTCACAAAGTCCGTCAAAAAGCTTTACGCGTCCTATTCGAGGGTCTCAAGATCGAGGGAAGCTGAGTTAAGCAGCGTTGCGAGTTCGGCAATCGTACTGACTTCCATTTTTGTAAATACAGCTTGACGACGCCGATCGACTGTTCTCATTCCGATATCCATGACTGTTGCCATGTTCTTGTTCGGCACTCCAGCCAACATCTGCTTCATCACAGTCTGCTCTTCATCGGTCAGCGTCGCTAATAATGCTTTTACACGCTTAATCAATTGCTGTTTCTGATAAAACTGACTGCTTACATCAAGAGCGGATTGAACCGATGCAACTAGCTCTTTACTAGAATGAGGTTTTTCCAGCAGTGTGTACGCACCTTTGCGCATTACATTTACGACCGTCGGAACGTCAGCTGTTCCTGAAAGAACAATCACGGACAGCGGACTATGTATTTCATTGAGGTGCTGTTGTAACCTAACGCCGTCGATACCAGGCATTTGCAAATCGGTAATAACACACCCAGCTGTTTCCAAAGTGGCATTATTCAAAAACTGTTCGCCTGATGAGAAACATTGCGGTTCATAACCAAAACGGTTTAGGACCGCTTTCACGGATTCCAGTACCGATAAGTCATCGTCGACGACAAACAAGTTTCCTGTGCTCACTATACAGTCTCCAACTAGGATATTGACATGGACCGTCATTGGTTTGCCACTCGCCGCAATGCCTGCAAAAACTGCAGAAATGGCAGAAATGGCCGCGACAGTTTGTGTGAGAACTAAGTATAACGAATTGCCCGGAGCGAAAACTATACCCATACTAACGCAAAAGAAATTTTATTGGGGCGGTTTATCGCGGAGTATTAGTTCGTCTGATCCCATCCCGTGGATTTATCGCGTCCCTCGGGCGCACCTTCTTCATCCAGTAGGCGAAGCTCCTCAAGCCAAACCCTAATATCGTGCTCGTATTCGCTTGCTAGATCACCAAACACCAATTGTCTATGGAATTGAGCCGCGCCATCCTCCAATAACTCAGCGGCCTCAGCGCTAGGAAATCGACGCGCCGGGTCTGGGGTTACAAATCGTCGGCAAAGGTTCATCAAGAGACTGTTGCAAACCACATCCGGCGGCAACAGCTGATGGAGTTCGCTCGGAAGCCGTCTTTTTGCTTCAAGCAACTCTGAAAAATTCAGGTCATTAGAAAAACAAGGGCGACCAGAAAGCATTTCGATCAAGACATAACCTAGGCTAGCCAAGTCACTACGCGGCGTCGAGCACGAGCCTTCAAGAACCTCAGGTGCAGCGTAAGCTGGCGTGCAAGCTCGAGTGGGCGGTAAATTGTCTAGCTCAAAAGCGGAGCCAAAGTCAATCAGCTTGGCGTTTCCAGTGCGTTTCAGCATGATATTCGAGGGTTTTATATCACCGTGCACAATTCTTTCACGATGAAGGGCTGCCAGTGCCGCTAAGCAATCTCGCACGATCGCTACCGCTACACCCGCTTTGAATCGAACTTGCTCAGGTCCAAAGGTAGCGATGACACTGTCGATGTATTCCCAGCGTTTCGGTTGCGAGCGATCTCGAACCAATGCTAACCTAACCGGACTCATCATCTCGCGCAAATCGTAGCCATCGATCCACTCCATGATCATCACTCGAATGCTGTCGCGATCAACGAAGTCTTGGACATCCAAGACGTTATCTTGCTGAATCATGGCCACCCGCGATGAAACTCTCGCCAAACGTTCCATCGCTTTAACATAGGCCGACACGCTCGCAAAACGCTCAGGAGAAAAGACCTTCATCGCTACTGGCAGATTGAATCCATCAGCTCCTTTGCGGCGGCTCAAATAGACGACACCCTGCCCACCGCTCCCCAACTCGCGCTCCAAGCGGTGATAGGTAGTCCATTGCACTTTGCCAGTACTAATCAGCTCCTGGTAGCGCTCAAAAAGTGTATTTGAAGGTGGTGGGTTAGGTTGATCCAAAACGCCTCGCGTTCTCTCTTCATTCAACATCGTCGTTGTATGCATCATGTTGCCTCCTACACTTCGTTCCCCGCCAAGAACTGTTTCGACATCCGACAAACTATAACCTCGACTGCCCCTTGAGCCAACTCAATTCGCTTTCTATTGCTAGCAAATCAGCGGGAGGCAAATTGATTCTAAACGCTTTCCCACGACGAGCTTACAGCCACTAACCATTGGCAAGCATCGAATCCGGGTGTGGAAAACCGAGTTTTTTATCTACCAAATTCAGTAGCGGCTCTCCCCGCAGGTATCGCCCCAGGTTCTTACACGCCAATCGGGTGGAATCGTCGACACGACTGGCTGCTTGTGCACCAACGTGTGGGGTGATTAGCACGTTCGGTAATTCCCAAAGCTGACTCGTCCCTGGTAAAGGCTCCACAAACGTGACGTCCAATCCCGCGCCAGCAAGTTGCCCACTCTTTAGGGCTGCAATTAGTGCTTGCTCGTCAACGCATTGACCTCGAGCCACATTGATTAAGTAGCTGCCAACCGGCATCTTCTCAAGAACATTGACATCAATTAACTTCTCAGTGTTCGCATTTAATGGCAGACACAAAATCAAAATATCACTTTCGGCCGCCAATTCGTGCAAACGGTCTGCAGGCCAAAGCTCCACGATGGTCGCTGGCTTGTGAACGGGATAATAGTCCGTCGCTTTGACCGTCACCTGAAACGGCACTAATAACTCCGCTAAACGACGCCCGTTACCGCCGAAGCCCACGATTCCAACTCGTTTTCCGCGTAAATCGTCGGTTGGACGTCGCACAAATTCTTTCTTCAGCGTCTGGCGAAAGAAAGTCGGAATGTTGCGCAGTAATCCAAGTAGCAGTGCGAGCGTTTGCTCTCCTACTTGATTGGCGAACAGACCGGAAGCACTACAGACCGTGATCGGCGAATCGATCACACTTGGCACCAAGCAATGATCCAATCCCGCCGCCGAACTTTGGATCAACTTCAGGCGTCCCAGTTTGACCACCGAATCCCAGTCAACCGGGACTTTGGCATGTCCGACAAAGATATCCGCATCGATGATAGCTTTAGCGATCCCTTCTTGTCCAGCATTTATGATCTTCGCGTTCGGCGCAGCACTCTGAATCCACTCAACATGTCGCTCTTCAACTGGGTAGCACAAAACAATATTCATAGTCGCTTATGGTCTGAGGGGGGCATGTCTAACTAGGTCGGTTTAAGTGGGTCGCCCCTGCCGGGTGCGACCGGAATAAGGTTGCAGCGATTGGTCGCACTCGGCAAGAGCGACCCACGAAATTCGAAAACCGGTCGCTAACGAGAGCGTCCCGCTTACGATTATGGTCGTTACGTTGGTTTAGTCTTATCAGCCGGAAGGCGTTAGCCTCCGGTTACGTCTCCAACCGGAGGCTAACGCCTTCCGGCTGATCAGTCGCTTGAAAAGTCGCGTTTTCCCTGCGTATTTAAGCGGGACGCTCTCGTTAGCCTCCGGTTATGGAGACAACCGGAGGCTAACGCCATCCGGCTGATAAGGCTAAAGC
>JANNNN010000179.1:0-9707 GCA_031398555.1 Planctomycetia bacterium
GGAGGAGCTTCAGGTAATTCAAGCAGTAACTCAGGCGGTGGATCAAACGGTGGTTCAAGCCGCGGCGGAAGTTCAAGCAATGATGCCGCTCGCAGTGCCGTTCTTGACATGCTGAAATCACGAGGAAGGTAACGTCAAGGTAGTTACTGATGAATACCCATCGATTCAATTCGAAATTATGCGTTTTTTCCTGCTTGGTGATGTTCCTCGGTTTCCTGCTTCCAGGCAAATCGCTTTACGCCCAAGCCGGACTTCGCGAATCGCTCGAACGACTAGATCGCAACGAGAATGGCAAGATCGAGCCCGAGGAAATCACTCCCCTGGCGCGCCCTTATCTAGAACGCATCGCGGGACGGCGCTTGCAACTGGATAGAGCCAATGACATCTCGGCTCTACAAGAGGCTGGGCGTCTCTACCACGCAATGCGAAATGGAGTTGTGGGAAACGATGTGATCGTTCAGAAGCAAAGCAAAAGTGCGCTGATGTCCTTCGGACCCGAAGCTGACCAACCGCTCCTACCGGAGTTCGGAGTCGCGGAACTGAAATACCCGCATACGAAAATCGACTTAGAGGAAGCGGACCGTAGCCTGCGCCGATCTGACGTCAATAAAGATGGATACCTCGATCGGGCCGAAGCAGCCAATGCATCGTGGTCACATAACGATCCATTTGAAATGGATCTCGATCACGACGACAAGCTATCGCGCATAGAATTGGCCCAACGTTATGCTCGCCGGCGGTTGTTGTCTGGTGCCTCGCAAGAACTGATTCAAAAGGCGAAACGAACTGGCAATGGCATCCCATCTTCGGCCAGGCCCGAAGCGGCCAGAACGGAAGAATATGGTTGGTGGAGGCGCGGTGGAAGCAACCAATGGTTGAGCGCCAGTGTGATGAGCAGATTCGACCTGAATCGCGATGGTCGTTTGCAGGAGCAAGAGGCACAATCACTTGGAATTCCGATGGGCCGGATGGACATTGACCGCAATGGCGATATTTCTCGCGACGAGTTGCAGAGTTTCTTGAAGGCGCTGCAGGACGAGGCTGGCGACGAGTCAACAGGTTTGCCAGGTTGGTTCTTTGAACTAGATGAAAATCGCGATGGACAGATCGAGATGGCCGAATTCACCAAGGATTGGTCCGAGGAGAAGTTGCAAGAATTTGAGTCGCTCGATAGCAACACTGACGGCCTATTGACGTCCGCCGAGGTCGCGCAGGCGAAATCACAAATCGGCGGCAGCTACCGCAACGCGCACGCCCAGGTTTTACCGCCGCATAAAACCGTCATTTCTGAGATCGAAATTAGCGATGATTTCGTCATCCGCGAGTTGACTTTACAGCTTTCCATTACGCATACACAAACCGGCTATCTCGATGCTTTTCTTACTGGACCAGATGGTCAGCGCATAGAACTGTTCAGTGAAGTAGGCGGGTCGGGAGACAATTTCGATCGAACCATTTTCGATGATAAGGCTGATGCACCCATCGCAAAAGCGGCGTCTCCATTCACCGGCACGTTTCAGACCATGGCACTTATGAAGAGACAGCCCAGCCTCAGTTCTTTCGTTGGCAAGAACGCCAAGGGAGTATGGCAGTTAGTCGTCCGCGGAACTCGCAGTGAGAGGTTTGGCATGCTGCACGACTGGTCACTGAATATGAAGTCACGCGAGGCCGAATCCAGTACTCCGAAAGTTCAACGGGATGATCAAACACCGAGACCTTGAACGTTGACTGAACCTTCAGCTCGCAACTTGGTTTGATATTCCCGAAGGGAATTTACAACCTTAGACGGTGGTGAAACCACCGGTAATATGGACGAAGAGTCTGCAGACCCGAAGGGTCGATAGAAGGAATGAATTCTGTCGACCTTTAGGGTCTAACTTCATCCCGTTCGAGGAACCGGTGGTTTCAGCACCGGCTAGTGATCAGTCTGCCCGTCGGGCGTTGCGCCCCCCGCAATCTTGCCTAATGCTACATCGTGCGTCTACTTCCAGGCTTGTGTACGCGATCGCGTGCCGCAGACGTTTACTTTGATCCCGAGGGTCGCTGCCATACTGGCTTTGGCGAGCATACAGTCGTCCGCCGACTTGGCATCATTGGCGTAAGCGACTTGGACGTGGTTTGCTTGATGCTTGGCCATCAACTGATCGCGGCTAACACCGTATGTCACCGCGTGCATAATTGGCCACTGTGGAGTCGTAGCATCAAGCCGACGTTTAGTCTCCGCCTCGGGCAATGTCACCACGCCGCCACGGCCGATGTCCATGTGCAAAGCGTTTTCGGACACATAAATGCGACTCCAAATAATTTCGCCTGGCTTGGAAACACCATGCATGGTGCTTCCGCCGTTTGGAAAGTACATAGCCGGTTGGCGGTAGCCATGAGTGCCCTTCCATCCGCCGGTGAAATGCTCAGGCGGCGCAGCTCCGCTGATCAAAAATACCCAAACGTATTCGTCGCCGACCGGGCCGCCCCAACGTACATCATGCAAAGTGTTCTCGGGTGGCTGCGCCAAAGCTTGATGAATGCGAGCGGTCAGCAGTCCATCGAGCCCCGCGCATTCGTCGACTTCGTTGAAATGCGGCAGCAGCACGTCCTTGAATAACACTCGCTTACCATCGCGCGACTTGACGGGTGGGCGATCGAGATTGTTCAGTGTTCCTTCAACTAAATCGCTGGCGGGCAATAGATCTTTCAGTCCCTGTTGATACTGTATCCCGATCGTGTCGCAACCAAAGTCGTCAGCAATCCTTACTGCAGCCACGTAGACTTTACATTGCATTAGGATCTGCTCTTCGGTCAGATCGGTAGCGTGCGCCGGACCGGTGTGGAACTTCATGCCGCGTTTCTTCAGCCAACTGTAAACCGCATCGGCTTCGCCCGAGGTTACTTGCTGCGATTCGTAAAACAGAGCCGATTGACTGAGGCGTTCTTTGAAGACGCCGACATCATGTAAAAGCTGATCAGGAATGATTGCGTTGAACATTCCCATACAGCCTTCGTCGAAAATTCCCATAATCGCTTTTTCGTTGCGAAGCTGTTTTGCAAGTGCGTCACCGAGCTTGGCAATCTTGCCCGGGATCTTGAGTTCGCTGAGCGGTTGAACGTGATCAAGAGCATGAGTCGCTTTGCCGGTTTTCAGCCAATCACGAAGCTTTCCGAGAAAGGCGTCATCAGTAAAATCTTCGCTCCAGAGCGTTGAGTAGGCGACTCCGGCTTTTGTTAGCGATCCATTTAGGTTCAGCATCCCTACCAAGCCTGGCCACTGACCGCTCCAATTGGCCACAGTAAGGATGGGACCGCGATGCGTTGTCAGACCAGCCAGTACATGATGTGAATATTGCCATACCGCTTCGGCAACGATCAATGGCGCGTCGGGATCGATGGTGCGAAAGACATCCATGCCTTGACGTTGGCTGGCGATGAAGCCGTGCTTAAATTTTGAATCGTAAGTGTGGGCGCGAACTAGGCTGAAGCCTTCGCTTTCAATCGCCGCACTGAGTGACTTCTCCATGGCCGCTTGGGCGGGCCAGCAGACTTGATTGGCGGACAGTCGCAAGTCGCCGCTGGCAATTAGTTGAATTTGTTTCTTCTTTAGGCGGGTGACTGTCATGATGAAGGTCTTTCGGATTTGTGAGTTAATTCAGTGGGAGAGTTTGGTATTGTGAGCCGACGGTACCAGCCGCGGGTGTCGAAGCGATTGATTCCCAGTACCTAGTGCTCTATTTGTCGATATCGATCTTCCGCAAACGCATCGACAGCATCCATCGCAGGACGCAAAGTTGTTCGTACCGCACAACTCCGAGACCCTCAGCTTGCGCTGTCGGCTCACAAAATCCGAAACTACTTCAATTAAACCTGCGATTTTAAGTGATCACTAAGCTTGCGATAGTTGGCATACAACTTGTCATAAACTTTTCGGCTTTCGCGATTCGGTTTGTACAGTGCCGCGCTACCCGATTTGGGAACTGACATAGCGCGAATTGCCGCTGCTGGCGATGCGAAAACATCCGCGGCAAGCGCACCCAGTATTGCCGCACCCAAGGCGGGACCATGTTTGCTTGGATGAACCAAGATTGATTCGCCGAGCACATCTGCGTAGACTTGTACGACCAAGGGATTGTGATGGGGCAAACCGCCGGTTGCGATGAATTTTTTGACTGGCACTCCGCCGTCTCGCAGCAGTTCCACGATCCACCGCACTCCTAACGCCGAAGCTTCCAATAGCGAGCGATACAAGTGAGCTGGACGGTGATGTAGCGCCAACCCCGTGAAGGCACCGCGAAGGTTTCCATTCATCAGCGGCGTGCGGCAGCCATTGAACCAATCGACACAAAGCACACCCTCTGAGCCCGGCGCGATTCCCGCCGCTTCAGTACTCAATTGCGTCAAGTCGGTTGAGCCCGTCATTTTGCGTAGCCAATCGAATGCGTCGCCAACTGCAGCTTGCCCGGTTTCATAGCCGTAGAAGCCCGGGAGTATTCCATCTTTAACAATGCCGGCTACACCCTGCACGTTGCGTTCTTCATTCGAGTTCAGCATGTGACAAGAACTAGTTCCCATCACCATGACGAGCGTACCTGGTGTCGAAGCGCCCGCTCCAGGAACACCAGCGTGCGCATCAATGATAGCCGCGCTGACAGGTGTATCTTCGCGCAATCCGAATCGCTTAGCCATCGATGCCACCAATCCACCAGCAACTTTGCCGGGAGGAATCAAGCGGCCGGGCATTTTATCTTTCACAACGTTGGCGAACTTTGGGTTGACGGCTTTCAAGTACGCTTCGCTGGGATAACCATCCGTAGCATTCCACATTCCTTTGTAACCGGCTTGGCAAGTGGATCGTGGCAACTCACTGGCGGGCCCGCCGACTAACTGCCAAACAAACCAATCCCCTGCTTCCAGCCATACATCCGCTGCTTGATATGCTATCGGCGCACACTCAAGCGTCTCCAGCATTTTTGGAAAGAACCATTCTAGGCCGATTGCGTTGCCGTAACGACTTAAGAAAGTTTCTTTGCGAGTTCGAGCGACTTCGTTGATACGATCGGTTTGTTTCTGAGCTCCATGATGCTTCCAAAGTTTCGGCCAGGCGAGCGGTTCGTCCGCGAGATCGCTGAGCAAGCACAGCGGTGTTCCATCCGCTTTCGTCGGCAGCATCGTGCAGCTCGTAAAGTCGACGCCGATGCCAACGATCGCGCTTGCGTCAATCTTGGCCGAGCGCCGAGCAAGCACGGTTGCTTTAGAAGCCGCGTCGATCCAGTCCTTTGGATGCTGCAGTGCATAAGCGGGCGGCAAAATGTGACCGTTACCAGGCAATCGATCAATGATCTGTCCATGAGTGAACGGAACCACCGCTGCCCCCAATTCATTACCGCTGACACTGACTAGCAAGGCCCGAACTGATTCGGTACCAAAGTCGAGACCAAGCACTACTTGAGAGGCATCGCTCATGATGTAAGTTTCAAAGCTGCTTTAAGTTGATTTGTATAATGCTCGCTGAGGGATATGCTGTACTATCAATCGAGAGCTTTAGGCACGTATGGTAGCGGAACTCCACCTCCATGACGACAAGTGACTACAAAATTGGAAACGAAGCAGGTTCAATGAGCATCAATCATGTTACATTTTCAAGCAAGCGGGTCTATAGCTTACTGACAGTCTTTGATTACACGATTGTTTTACTGGGACAATAAACAATCGTGAAGTTTTAGCTCTTCGAAAGTCGTTTTTCGACACGTCTCTCAAGTCCACCGATGCGATTGCCGCCATTGTTTGGCGATCCCAAGTTGGATGCGATTATTGCGAAGCATTGGGGGCAACTTCAAAGCAGTACGCGCGAAGAAAAACTCGCCGAAGTTCGTCGATTGAACAATGACCTTCGGGCAAGCGAGGGTAATTCACTGTTAGGCAAAGAGGTCTTCAACAAACACTGTGCCGCGTGCCATCAACTTAAGCGGGACGCTCTCGCTAGCGTTCGGTTATTGCCGCGTGAACCGGGTGCTAGCGCGAGCGTCCCGCTTACGATAATGGTCGTTACGTTAGTTTAGTCTTATCAGCCGGAAGGCGTTAGCCTCCGGTTACGTTTCCAACCGGAGGCTAACGCCTTCCGGCTGATAAGTCGCTTGAAAAATCGCGTTTTCCCGGGGTTTTTAAGCGGGACGCTCTCTAGCGCACTCCGGCTGAGCTTGAAGTAGCGATATTACACAGAAGGTTCAATCCAAGTAAAACGAGTAGTCGAGTTCGTTTGTTTTTCATGGGAATCGAGAGTGTGGTGAGAAGGGGAAGAACAAGAAAATAACGCAAGCTGGAATCTTACGCCACTTTGTCAGCAGACACGCCAAAGTTCTCCCAAGTGTTTTGAGCGGTACTCCACTGGTGGACTTGATCGACGATGTTGCGTTGCATCTCGATCGCGATTCGGTCGCGAAAGCGTTCGAGTTCGGCTTTCTCACCTTCCGCAATCAACTCGACTCGACCATCGATTAAGTTACAGACTCGTCCCGTGACTTGAAAAGACTTGGCCAAGTTGGCGCAGGTCATCCGGAAGCCGACACCTTGAACTCGCCCACTGTACCAAATTAAAACTCGTTGCATGCTAAGATTTCATTAGACTAGGTAAATGGTTGTATAGTCGCAAGCTAGGAAACTATCGCTGCATGGTCGTGCTTAGGTTGGCTGGTTTTGGTGGGGCGCTCTTGGCGAGTGCGAACATCTTAACGTTTGCAGCCAATGGTCGCACTCGGCGAGAGCGACCCACCAAAACCGTAAAACTGCTTGGTTCTACTTTGTATACAACGAACATACAACCTTTAGGTGGTGAACGCTTTTTCCGGATGAGCCAATCATAATGCATAACTGAGTAATCTCTCATAAGCTGTGTGGAAACGCTACTTTCGCGGACCGAAAGGCGACGGAATTGGGATTTGGTAGTTGATTTTTACCTAGGGATGACGCTACTATAGAGGGTTGGCTTGCCTCCCTTTCGTCAAGCCGTAAGGTTGACGATTCCCGCCTCAAAGACCTATTCAGTCCTGTACGCGTGCAACAAGCGGCAAGCGGGATTGAGTCTCATGGATAGAAATCTATGCGTTTTCTCAGTTTTGCAGCCGCCATTGTCTTATTAGTTGCCGTTCCGTTTCACTCGATTCTCGCGGACGAACCTGTCGTCCAGGCTCGCATAGTAAGCTATGCAAAAGAGATCGAACCGCTTTTTCGAGCGAATTGTCAGGGGTGCCACCAGCCTGCGATACCGCACGGCGAGTTTGTGATGACGAACTTTGCAAAGATGCTCGGAGGCGGCGAAACTGGCGACATCGCTATTGTGCCGGGTAAACCTGAAGCGAGTCATTTGCTGAAGCAGATTGAAAAGGTCGATGGTAAGGCGGCGATGCCCAAGAAGGCAGAACCACTTAGCGATGCAGACATTGAACTTGTAAAACGTTGGATTGCTGAAGGGGCTGTGGACGACCGACCAGCCAGTGCTGCGACTCAATATACGGCTGAAAACCCGCCAACTTACAAACGCTTGCCAGTTGTCACCGCAGTGGCTTTCTCGCCAGATGGAAAGTGGTTGGCGACCAGCGGCTTTCACGAAGTTTTCTTGATCGACACGCAAACCTGGAAGCTTGCCAAGCGATTGGTGGGGCTGAGCGAACGGATTGAGTCGCTGAATTTTTCACCGGATTCGGCTCGGCTAGCGGTTACTGGCGGTTCGCCTGGACGGATGGGTGAAGTGCAAGTTTGGGAGGTCGCTCAAGGTAATTTATTGCTGAGCCGTCAAGTTACTTTTGACGATATCTACGGCGGAGTGTTTTCGCCCGATGGGAAATTGATTGCTTTCGGATGCGCTGATAAAACTGTCCGCGCTATCGACTCCACGACTGGCGAACAAAAACTACATCAAGGTGCTCACGAAGATTGGATTCGGGCGTGTGTCTTCAACCCAAGCGGAACGCACCTTTTGTCAGCCGGTCGCGACATGACGGTGAAGCTGACGGAAGTTGCAACTGAGCGATTTGTTGATAACGTGACTTCAATCACACCGGGTGCGCTTCGAGGCGGGATCAATGCACTGGCAATTCATCCGGCTCGCGACGAATTTGTGGTAGGTGGAGCTGACGGAACTCCAAAAATTTATCGCATTTTCCGTGAGACGGCTCGGGTTATCGGCGACGACGCGAATCTGATTCGTAAGTTCCCAGCCATGACCGGTCGCATCTTTTCAGTTTCGATTAATAAAGATGGTTCGCGATTTGCCGTAGCGAGTACGCTGGACGGCGCGAGCATGATCCGCGTTTATCCTTACGATCCTGATGGCCCACTGCCCGACGATGTGAAGGCGGCTGCCGCCAAGAAGGTCGCCGAACGAACCGATCCAGAAAAGAAGTTGGTTCAGGATTACTACGCCAAGACTTCCGAAGCGACCGTTGCACTCGATGTACCCGGTGTCAGCCTCTACGCGGTAGCGTTTCAACCAACTACTGGCATGATCGCATTGGCTGGCAACGACGGGATCGTGCGACTGCTGAATCAAGAGACCAAAGCGATCGAAGTGACTTTTGCGCCCATTGAAATCGCGACGACTGCGAGTGAATTGCAAACCGATGTAACAGCCCTCAAATCGGCGCACGGGATGGCTGCTCCCACGGCGGCAATCCCAGATCCAGCGAAAGAGAAGGAGTTGTTGCCAGCCGATAAGTTACTTGAAATTGAAGTCATGCCTGCGCAAATCAAACTGGCTAATCAGCGCGACTACGCGCAATTGGTCGTAACGGCTGTGTATGCGAGTGGCCAGCGCTGCGACGTGACACGCTTGGCTCAGTTCAAATCAACCGCGGCGACAACTGTCTCGGGCTTAGGTTTGTTACGTCCCAAAGCGGCTGGGGCTTCGGCAGTCGATGTCTCATTTGCTGGCCAACAAAAAACGGTGGCTATCGAAACAGTTTTCCCCGAGCACGCAACGGTCGACTTTGTGCGGGATGTGAATCCGATTATCTCTCGTCTCGGCTGTAACGCTGGAACTTGCCATGGGGCTCAAAAAGGGAAGAACGGATTCAAGCTTTCGCTGCGCGGCTACGATCCGCTTGAAGACATTCGGGCTCTGAGCGACGACTTATGTCAACGTCGATTAAATACGGCCGCGGCCGATGCAAGTTTGATGTTGCTGAAACCGGTTGGCGCAGTTCCGCATGAAGGCGGAGTGTTGATGACGACCGACAGCGTTCACTACGATACGTTTCGCCAGTGGATTGCCGAAGGCGCGAAGCTAGATCTTGAGTCGAAAAAAGTGGCTCGTATTGAATTGCTGCCCAGCAAGCCAGTCGTCGAACTAGAAAACGCTTGGCAGCAATTTCGAGTGATCGCTTACTATGGTGATGGATCAAGTCGCGATGTTACGCAAGAAGCCTTTATCGAAAGTGGTAATGGTGAAGTTTGCAAGAGTTTTGCCGGAGGTCTTGCCCAAGCCATCCGTCGCGGCGAAGCGCCAGTGCTGGCTCGTTACGAAGGTGCCTATGCGGCAGCCACGTTAACTGTGATGGGTAATCGCGATGGTTTTGCTTGGCATGAACCCGAGAGTTTCAGTACTATCGATCAACTGGTTGCTAACAAATGGCAACGCATGAAGATTCAACCCTCCGAACCTTGTAGTGACGCCGAGTTTCTTCGCCGAGTGCGTTTGGATTTGACTGGTTTGCCGCCAACGATTG
>JANNNN010000209.1:0-9190 GCA_031398555.1 Planctomycetia bacterium
GCCGAGCGGATCGCGGCGGCTGAAATTGGCGTCGCGCCAGTCGAGCTCAAGCGGCACATCGGTGCGCAATCGACAGAGATCTCGCGAGAGCATCGCCTTGTCACGGTTATCGCGAATGTTCTCGGCTCGCTTGGTACCCGAAACCGCGTTTGGGTTATCAAGAATGCGCTCTAAGTTGTCAAACTGAGCCAACAACTGCTGAGCGATTTTAGGACCAATCAACGGAATGCCCGGGACATTGTCGACTGCGTCACCGACCATCGCTTGAAAATCAACAACTTGATCAGGTCGAATTCCCCAAACTTCCTGAAGTTTGGCGGCGTCAAACACCTCCTGTTTGCGGATGTTGTACATCAGCACCTTGTCGGTGATGAGCTGACGACAATCCTTGTCGCTGGTCACAATGATCGCCCGACCTCCGGCTTGTTCGATCTGTGCGGCAAGTGATGCGAGCACATCATCCGCTTCATAGCCGACAGCATCGACGACACCAGCGCCTAGCAGTTGGAGAGTCTCCCGGATTAGCGGAATCTGCCCGCGCAATTCGTCGGGCATCGGATCGCGGTGAGCCTTATACTCCGGATAAAGTTCGTTGCGAAATGTAATTTCAGACAAGTCGAAAGCGCACCATACGAACGCTGCTTGCCAACGATCGCGCAAGTCGGCAACGTCGCGCAGGAAGCCAAATATTGCCGCAACGGGAACGCCAGCGGGACTGCTCATCGGCGCAATTGCGTGAAAGATCTGGTAGATAAGTGAATGCGAGTCAATGAGCACGACCGTTTGACCGTTTAAGTCATCGGGCATTTCGGGTGCATCGAGTGAAAAGGTGACTTCGACGGTCGGAGGGATTAGAGCGACTGAGTTCGTAGTCGGTTTGGATTCGCTCGATATTGAACTGGGTTTAAGCTTTGACGCTCGAGCGGGTTTTCGACTGCTTGAGTTTGGTGCAGCTTTTACTTCTTCTTCGGAGGGTTCGAAACCTTCGAAAAACGGCTGGGAAGTGGACTTTGCCATGCTCGACTTTCGAAAGCAAACGAGTTGTGGGTAGCCAAGCTACTTAAGGGCTGCGATCACATGGTCGGTCATCGCGACAGTGCCGATACTCGACTGCCCACGACGTACCAAGTCCGCGGTACGATGACCAGCCGATAGAACGCGTTGCACAGCGGACTCGATTGCTACCGCTTCTGCTTCCAAATCACATGAATGCCGTAGCATCATGGCCGCGGCGAGAATTGTTGCCAGCGGGTTGGCGATACCCTTGCCAGCAATATCTGGAGCCGAACCGTGAATTGGCTCATAAAGTCCGGGACCGCTTGAACCGATCGAAGCGCTTGGCAACATACCAAGCGATCCGGGAAGCATACTGGCTTCGTCAGTCAAAATGTCACCGAACATATTGCTGGTTACAACCACGTCAAAACTGGTCGGACGGCTGATCAAATGCATGGCCATCGAGTCGACGAGGACTACTTCATATTCTAGATCCGCGAATTCTTCTTTCACGATCTTCGCACAGACGCGTCGCCACAGTCGACTGGCTTCCAACACATTAGCTTTGTCGACCATTGTCAACTTGCGTCGACGCTTGCGAGCCGCTTCGCCAGCTAAGCGAACGATACGAGCGACTTCGTACGTTTCGTAAACTTCAGTGCTGTATGCGCGTTCGTTTCCCTCGGACAATGTCTCGCAACCTGACGGTCCAAAGTAAATTCCGCCAGTCAGTTCGCGGAAAAACAGAATATCCGTTCCTTCGACGATCTCGCGTTTCAGCGGTGAGGAGTCAAGCAGTTCCGGGAAGGGCGTGATGGGTCGCAAGTTCGCGAACAACCCAAGTTCTTTGCGAATTCGCAACAGGCCTGCTTCGGGACGTGTTTTGGCCGATGGATCATCCCATTTGGGTCCGCCGACGGCGCCAAGAAGAATTGCATCGCTAGCTTTGCAGGCGTCAATCGACTTTTGAGGAAGTGGATCGCCGGTCATATCGATAGCGATACCGCCAATGAGACATTCTTCAAATTTGAATACTCGGCCAAACTTGTCGCCTACGCAATCCAGCACTCGGCGGGCTTGACCAATAATCTCAGGACCAATCCCGTCACCGGGCAGCAGAACGATTCGAGTTTCCAATTTGCGGAGGCTCCACCCATCAATTGCGAAGTTGATTTTTCATTTTTATGCGTAGCGTCTTTATAAACGCTGTTACCAAATGCATCAATGACCGCAAAATACGATTGGGATTTGAGCGATTGGACCGTCGCCCAGTGGAGCGTCAAAATTAAATTTAAGCGACGGGGGGCACGTCCCTGGGTACTCGAAAGGCGTTGTGCACGACGCTTGAATCACGCCCTTAGAGTACTCAGGGCGTGACACCCAGAACAACGTTAAACCCTAAAATTTAATCTTGAAGCTCCACTAGCTTTATATTGAACTAGCGAAATGCCATAATGGGTACTCGCTTGAGCGCCACAGTGGCTATTTGCTTTAGAATTAACTAGCGAGTAGTTACTCGGTAGTGATGGATTACTGCCTATTGGAATGGACTGGGAAGACACGGGCTAGAAGCCTTTGCTTCTAAGTATGCGGAAACCGATTAGAGGAGTTTTGCTGCGATGTACTGCTTCTTGCCGAATACTGTTGAGTGGCGTCTTGGTCCATTTCTTAGAATCTTCAAACTGCTTGCAAGTTGCGCGTGGGTACTTTGCGCCCAACCGCTCTGTGGCCAAGAACGCGCCGCAAAAGACACGCCGGAAGTAAAGAATGTCGCACCGTCGCAGACATTAGATGAAACCGACTCGGAGAAACAGGAGAGAATCGCGGCGGACCGCTTTTTAGAATTGCTAAAGAAACGTCCTCGGGCCGGCACAGCGCTTGATAAAGTCTATGGTTACCACATCCAAAACGGATCGCTAGATAAGTTCTGTGAATCACTGCAAACGCAAGCAACTGAGAAATCTGGTGGCGAATCGTGGATGCTGCTGGGCATGGTGCAAATGCAACGCGGCCAGGACGCTGAAGCCCGTGTGGCTCTCGAGAAGGCGGAAGAGTTACTACCCAAAGAACCGCTAGCAAGTTACTACTTGGGCAAGACGCTGGTACTTCTGGGCGACGTCGATAAAGCAGCGGCAGCGCTCGAACGATCAATCGAACGCAAGCCGGCGAAAGCGGACATGCTGCTTGTGTTTCAGGAACTTGGGCGATTGTATCAACGCATGCGCCGCGGTGACGATGCTATGGCAGTTTGGAATCGCATGGAGAAATTTTTCCCTGGCGATGCGCAAGTCCAAGAACAAATTGCAGTCGTACTTGCAGAAGAAGGTGCCAGCGCAGAAGCACTGACCAGGTTTGAAGCTTTGGCCAAAACAACCAAGGATCGCTTCCGCAAAGTCGAAATGGGAATGCGTGCTGCCCAGTTGAAAGAGACCTTAGGAAACCGCGAAGAAGCTCTGGCCGATTTTGAAAAATTGCTCAGTCAAGTGAACCCTGATAGTTGGATTCATCAGGATTTGAGAACAAGAATCGATAACGTCTTCTTGACTCGCAATGATTACGATGGACTTGCCAGCTACTACACCAAGTGGATGGACAAGAACCCAGATGATATCGACGCGATGTTACGCATTGGAAGATTGCTTTCAGTTCAGCGCAGAACACCGGAAGCGAAAGCTTGGTTCGCGAAGGCGATCGAGCGCGCGCCGACGAATCCCGCTCCGCGATTGGCCCTGGTCGATGCGCTCGAGCGCGATCGCGAGTTCGGTGCCGCAGCGGAATCCATGAAGGCTTTAGTCGAGGTTCAACCCGATAACCCAGACTCAATTGTTCGGTGGGGCGAATTGATATTTAGCAATCAAGAAATGCCCGAAGCTCAACGTGCGAACGCCGCGGCGGAAATCTGGAACAAACTGCTTGTGAAGCGTGGTGAGGATCCGGTGACCCTCGCCCGAGTTGCAGATTTGCTACGCGGAGTAAACAAGACGGATGAAGCCATCGCAGCCTATCGCAAAGCGATCTCGCTGGCAGAGAACGAACCGCAGTATCGCGAGTACTTAGGCGAATACCTGTTTCGGCTCGATCGCAAAGACGAGGCTTTAGCCGTCTGGCGCGCTCTGGCGAGTGGACCGCGCGAAAATCGTGAAAATCTGGTCCGGCTGAGCGAAGTACTATCCACGTTTCAACTTCGTGACGAAGCACTCTCGATCATGGAGCGAGTATGCTCAGGCGAATCCATTTTAGGCAAACCTACTTTTGCACAACGAACTCGTTTCGCGGAAATGCTTCGAGATACAACCAAGTACGAAGAGTCTTTGAAGCAACTTGAATTGGCTGCGACAATCGCTGAGTCGCCAGAAGAGCACTCGTTGATTATCGAAGAACAGATCAAGAATTTCCAAGCGAACGGTCAACTGATTGATCGTATCGCGGAACTTGAAACGGCAACCGACAAGGCGGAAAAAGAGATTTCAAAGTCATGGGAGAAACTGGCGCTTTACCAAGAGGCAGATCGTAAATTCCAGCAAGCGGCTGCCTCGATTGCCAAAGCGGCTGAACTGGATTCAAAATCGGTCGCGGTTCAAACGATTGCGGTACGCGTACAAGAAAAAGCCGGCATGTTTGGTGATGCCATTGGAACACTGCGAAGACTGTCGACCCTCGATCGACGTTACTTGTCGAATTACCTGACTCAAATCGCTTCACTGCAAATGCGACTTGGTCAGATCGATGCTGCCATTGCGACCGGCCAAGAATTGGTATCCGCTTCATCGGCGAACTCGGAACAGTTTAGGTTTTTCGCCGACCTTTGTTTTCAGGCTGGCAAGAGCGATCAAGGGCTTGATGCCCTGCGTCGCAACGTGCGGAGCAACCCGAATGATCGCGAAGCCATGCGGTACTTGGCTCGCAGCCTGTCCAGCCAATTTCAAACTGAAGAAGCCACGGAGCTTTACTGGCGATCCTATAGGACTTCGCCAACCATCGAAGAAAAGCGGACCGATGTCGAAGCGATGACGGAGCTCTATCTTCGAACGAACCGCTTTGAGCAGTTGGTCACTCGACTGAACACGATCGGCCGCGAAGAGAATCGACAGCGCGAAGCGACCCTGCTGGTAGCTGCCGCAAATCAAGCCGCTGGCGATCTTGGCGCAGCTCGAGCGTTGCTAGAACCGCTGCTACGTGAAGAAAGTCGCGACGCCGATCTTTTGTCGACACTTGTCAAATTGGCTCAAGCCGAATTCGACTGGGAAGCGGCAACGATTTTTCAAAAACGGCTCAATGAAGTTACTCCATCGCCAGAGGGAGAATACCAACTCTCACGTTTTCTTTTGGAGCAAGGGGAAATCACGCAAGCTCAGGCGATTTGGGCACGAATGTCAGGCAGCATTGCTACGACCGAAAGTGTGTCGCAGACAATCGAGAAATTAATCACTCGCGGTGAAACGGACAAAGTAGTCGAACTGGCCGAGCAGTCACTTGCTCGCGAGCCAGAAAACTGGGAACTGATGTCGGTGGTAATGACGGCCCTATGGCGAACCGAAAAGAAAGATCGTGCCGTCGAGGTAGCAGAGCGTTTGCTAAAAATGTCGTTGCCTTTTGATACGAAAAGCGCTGCCGCTAAAAAACAGCAATCGCAAGCCGCTCGATCTAGTTCAACAAGTACTCCTGCTAACATGCCAGCCAATGCAGCAGCATTCCTGGCGGCACGTCAAGCGACCAGTTCAAGCACTCGGTCTAACTGGCTAACTCGTTTGTCGCAGAATTCGAGAATGTTCATTCAAGCGAATTCGGATCCCTTCGGCACGGTCTACTATTCCAGTCCATCACGTGGCAATCCGACAAGCATCCTATTTTTTGGCGATGCGCAAGCCCTGGCGTTCGCGCTTAAGCAAGCTTTCACAACGGCAAAAAATCCCGAATCCCGAACGACTGATGAAGACATCGCAAAAGAAGTTCTCGAAAGCAAGAAAGCTGATGAGATTTGGAATGCGATTTCCCGTATCCAGATCAATGCGATAGTCTCCTCGAATTTGGCCCAACGAACTTCGATTTCACGCGTAACGAGTCCGAACCCGATTCCAGGTGCGACGAAAAATACGCCGCGCGTGCAATTGCTCGAACGGCTGTTTGAAATAGGTGATCGCGAAGCTCCACTTCAATTGTTGCAGTCGCAGTATTCGCTCAGGCAACGCCCAACTGTAGTTGCCAATTTGCCGGTCAACGTATCTCCGCAGATGCCCAATTTGCCTAAGCCCGAACCGCTGCCTGCCCTATCAAC
The DNA here is from genome assembly GCA_031398555.1 of Planctomycetia bacterium. Lineage (GTDB taxonomy): Bacteria > Planctomycetota > Planctomycetia > Pirellulales > Pirellulaceae > Aureliella. The sequence continues at coordinate 6,272 of JANNNN010000209.1, forward strand.
AGACGACCTCACAAAGTTGGAAAAACTATACGAGCAGACTCTGCAAAATCAAAACTCGCAGGCCACCTCGACCGTTTACCCGCTGTGGTTGTCGGATGAATATCGATTGGCCAAGCACGATGCGAAAGCTGAAAAGTACTTGGCGGATGCTAAAAAAATAGCGGAGAACAATCCGGCCAATGCCCCGAGCGCATTTCTTTCGCGGGATCGCGATTTCGCGATTAAATTATTCGTCAGTTCGCTAGACAAGCAACTCCAATCACAGCGAGGCAGTAGCGCCGGCAGCAGTTACTACCAAACAGCCATGTTTATCACGCAGTTGATCGGAGATTCAAAACAACCAACTGAATTTACTGGCATCGTACAAGGTCTCAAGAAATTGCAAGCTGCTTATGCACGGCAACAGCGTCCCAGCCAATTGGTCAGTTACAACCCATCACAAACGATAAATACCAACTTTTCATCCAACGGACAGATCGTACGATTGCAAGTCGATTTTCCAGCGGCATCCTCGCTTCTTTCGAATGATCTGTTAGTTACCCTTCGGTTGTTGCAGCAATCAACGAACACTGATCTTAAGTCCGCTGTGGGGAAGCAACTCGCCGAAGATGCGCAAGCCGCCGATGAAGAGGTGATGCAAAGCGCTGTCGATCGGCTTTGCTACGGTTCATGGCTGTGGTGGGAAGATTCACGGGCCGCCGCGCTGGAGCAAATGCAGGAGTACCGCAAACTCAACTTCGCACCCGAACTGGGGCTGGTCATCGAAAGCCGGATGCTGTTTGAAACAAAGCAGATTGACGGAGCGCTCGCGCTGCTTGAATCTCTAAAGCCGATGAATCAGCAGATGTTACAGGATCGCGAACTGGCTATTTTGCAATTGGTTTTGCAAAAGGGGGACATAACTCGAGCAAAACAATCTGCCGAGCGATTGTTTGCGCTGCGATTGGATTCTGCTACGCAGATGCAGGTCGGCGAGTTGATGATGCAACTTGGAATGCGAGAGATGGCTGATTCTGTCCTTCAACGGGTGCGGCAGCGCAGTGGAAACGATTTGAACTCACAGTATTCCTTGATGCAAAAACTGCAGTCCATGGAAAATAAATCGGGCGCCGTTGAGATCGCCAGACAGATACTTCGTCGCACTCAACCCAATGCAAATTCCGATATCCGAACATCGGAAGATTCCTACCGCCGCAGTGCTGTTCAAGCTCTCGTCGGTGCAGGCGAGGCCAAGTCAATGATTGCCTCGCTGGAAGCCCGCTTGGAAAAGTCGCCGAACACCACCATGCTCATTCGCCAACTTGCTGAACTGTATGAGGCAACCGGCAAACGCAAGGAGGCCCAAGCCATACTCGGACGATTGGCAAAGTCAGGAAGCAACGATCCGCAGTCCTTGTTGGCAGTCGCACGGACTCTCCAGCAGTCAGGAAAACACGCCGAAGCTGTCGATGCTTACTTAAAAGTATTTGAAAAACAGCCTGAACTGTTCGACAACCATTATTACAGCCTGCGAACCAGCGCGCAGTCAGCCAAGAAATGGAAAGAAGTCGCCGAGGGAATTGAGCGAATTGGCATCAAGCGTTTTCGACAGATCTATAGGATAACCGAGTTGATTTCAGAGCTGACTCGATCAAATGAGAACGAAGCGGCTAGAAAACTGCTGAAAGCATGGATTCGCGACTCTGGAATTTCGGCTTTGCTGCAGATTTCGGGAAATATGGGCCGTTTCGACGGCGAAAAAAATGGTCTGTTTGATGATGAAATCGCAACTCTGGCCGTTGATGGCTTCATCACCGGAATAAAGGCTGATACAACCGGAGCCAATCTTTTTCAAACGCGATCCTATTCAAGTGACGGACGGAGGCTGTCGCTTTTGTCTGTTCTTAGTGAACTTCTCAAAGATCGCGAAGAAGAGTATCAGCGATTGTTGACCGCCGTAAAAGCGGCTTCGGATAGCCAACCGACAATGCGTGTGGTCGAAGCAGCGTTGCTTTCAACGCGTGAGGAAACTGCTCGACTTGATGAATTGCTGCCCAAGATTCTTGAAGAAGCCAAGTTGCCCAATAGCATCGCTTTGCAAGGAGCCTGGCCACTCGCCAGCGTTTTGGCTCATCAAGGTAAAATGTATCAGCGGGCAATTGATTTGATCGAACCGATCGCTGCAAAACTTACCGAACAGCGTAATGGGAATGGCATCGATTACACTCCCGATGGACTATTACTCTACTGCTACATGCAGCTAAAGCAAAACGACAAAGCCAAAGCGATTTTGGATAAATCCGTTGCGAGCCCCGCAATAGACGTCAGCACTGCAGCATCGAACCCGGGTTATGGCGAGTATCAGTTGATACAAATGCAGATGGTTGCGGCTCAGAAATATGTCTCCATGAAATATCCGCTAGACGCCCTTAGACTTGCAATTTCAGTAAATGACAATAAAGACATCCAGGAGAAAGCCAATCGCTGGAGCAACAATGGCGAATACTACAAGCAGCAACTAAAGAACATTGAAGACCAAGCGCGAAAGCAAATAACACCTGAGATGCTCGAATCGATGTTGGTCGGTGAACTGACTGCGACGTCAAATGGTGCAGAAAAAACTGAGAAAAAAACTTCGCTGCAACCAATGCTTATCGAGGTAAATTTCAAGGAGCACAAAAGCGGCAAATCAACAGCAGATTGTTTGCTAAAACAATTGCTTGCCGCAACCCCGAAGAAAGACAAAGAGAAGATGAAGCAGATTGCCACAGAAACGATGGCAATTTCATCGAAGGATCGAACTCTAGGTCAACTTATCATGTTGAGTTGCCTAGTAATCCACAACGACGATAACGAGGCATTCCAGAGTATAGCCAATGAAATTTTGGCTCGCGAGGAAGCGCTGTCGAGTGGCCTAGCCGCTTTATCCCAAGAACGCAA
>JANNNN010000240.1:0-1553 GCA_031398555.1 Planctomycetia bacterium
GGTGAGCCAAACGCTTGCCGCCGCACTTCCTTTTGATTCTGCACTTCGGGATTTGGCTGAATGCGTTAAACCTCCGTTCAGAGCCACCTAACTCCGCGCGAACTCATAGTTTTTCACCCACAAATTGTGCTGACGACCCAAACATTGAGTCGACACCTTCTGGCTTTGGAGTTTGCAAGCAATCTTCCGCAAATACATTGAGCGTGTCTACCAGAGAATCACCGGCTAACAACTTACGAAGTAGCTTTCGATAACTTGGGTTGCTCGCAGTGGCCGGATTCTGTGGGTCGTCGACTAGAAACTTCATTGACTGGTCGAGGTATGCGCACTCGGCCACATCGCCAACAAATGCTTCAAGTCGTCCAATTGCATTCACAAATAATGCTTCTGGAAGCTCTCTGTGGAAGAACCGCTCTGTCAACTTCAAGAGATTTTGGCCTGTCAGTCGTGCAATGGCACGTCGCTCAGGATTAACCGGCGAAACAGTTGTCATTCTCAATGAGTCAGCATAGTCCTTGTCCATGCATCGATGATCTAACAGGCTGATTATTTCTTTTTGCGACTCGTAATGCACCCAGCAGTTGTGCAGATTTTCCGAGAACCGCACATATAGCGCATACATTTTCATGGCAATTGGAGAGATTTTATCACGAGGTTGTTGTCGAGCCATTTTGCTACCAGAGGTTTGAGAGGAGTTACCGTTCTATGCATCCAAGTTTTGATTCGAATCTCCGGAACTGAGCAATAACCGGATTATGGTCGCTCAATCGATTCCACTCTTCGCCAGAAAGCACAATGCAGGACTCAAGCCGATCCTTCCAGGACTTTGGAACGAACAATCCATCGCAGTGATATGGAGTGGTACGATCTCCAGTCCATCGAAGAGTCTGCGCCAACGGCTGGTTTGGGTTCGCCGTCTGCCAACAATTGATTAGACCAAAATCTTCTGCCAATCGCTTTTGAATCGCCAAGTCTTGTTTGCGCACGGGTCGCTCAGATTCGTGCCAATGGCTCACCGCTAAATTGAAGTCGCCGCCAATGATAATCTCCCGACCGTCGGCAACCTTTTTGATTTCATCCAGAATTATGTTGACTGACTTCGAATAGCTGCCTTTGAGCACAGGAGCGTGCACGCTGAATACAACTAGTGGGTCCGCCTGCCAAGTTAACTCGCTAATCTCAGCACCAACTACCCAGCCTGAATACCCTGGCACACCAACTGGCTTTACCGATCCAGACTTTGAAAAGATTGCACTTCCCCAGCCGTTCTTCTCAACCATTTCCCAAACTGATTGTTGTCGCAGTTCGGGGTATACCAGCGGCAGAAGATGCTCATCGTGTGGATAAGATTCTTGCACGAGCAGCAGGTCAACGCCTTGCTCTTCAATCATCTTGGTCCAATGGACTCGATGTGATCCACCTTTAAGGATGTTGTATGTGGCGATTTTCATGGTACGAGGCTATACGGATACTTCGTCACGGTTTCCCAAGCCAATTCTTGCAGTGAGTGATTGAACTTTTCATCCCACGCTTCCCGCTTGGCGTTCTTCAGC
>JANNNN010000310.1:0-6539 GCA_031398555.1 Planctomycetia bacterium
GATCAGTTCGCTTGCTGAAACCAATGATGTTAGCTGGCACGCCGTTAGAGTTAAAGAAAGCGGAGAGCTGCAGGCCGAAGTTTACTTTCTTTTCGGGCTTGGCGGGATAACTGGTCATGGTGACTTTGCTCGACCCACTAATGTGCTAGTTGCCCCATCCGACTGCGTGGCGGTTTCGGAAGCTATTTTAAAAGTCTTCATACAACACGGTGATCGCTCGGATCGGAAGAATGCGAGACTCAAATATGTTCTCGATGCTTGGGGATTTGAGAAATTTCTTGTCGAGGTGGAGCGCGAACTTGGTCGTCCTCTTCAGCGCGTCTCCTCGGATAAGATTCATCGCCATGACAAAGTGGATCGTTGGGCTCACGTTGGCGTACATGCACAGAAACAGCCAGAGCAATACTATGTTGGTGTTACCGCGCCAGCAGCCAGGCTGACGAGCGCGCAACTGCGGGGTTTAGCGGAAATTGCCAATCGTTACGCGAGCGGTCAGATTCGCTTGACGGTCTGGCAGAATTTCATAATCCCAAACGTGCATGAAAAGAATGTCGAAGACATAAAAGCTGCAATCAGCGCTCTGGGTTTGAATTGGAACGTATCAAGCTTTCATGCCGGTCTTGTGGCCTGCACAGGCAATGCTGGATGCAAGTTCGCAGCTAGCGATACGAAGCGGCATTCGATGCTGCTGGCTGATTATCTGCAAGCCCGGTTTCAACTGGATCAACCGATCAACATCCATTTGACCGGCTGTCATCACAGTTGTGCCCAACATACGATCGGTGATATCGGGTTGATTGCGACCAAAGTGGAAATCGAAGAGGAGATGGTTGAGGGCTACCACATTTTGGTGGGCGGTCGAACTGGAATCGATCCGCGAATCGGTCGCTTACTGTGTGAGTCGATTCCATTTGTTGATATTCCGACGACCGTCGCTTCGATTATCCAATACTACTTGGTGAGTCGCGAAAACACAGCCTCTTTTGAAGAATTTTCCGCAACGCATGATTGGTCGAGCTTTAGTGTGGTCCCCAATTTGAAAATGGCTGGCGGAGGTGTTTCGATAATCGCAGGAGAGTTAGTGTGAGCTACGACATCGTTCCCGAATCGGCACCTTTTTCGCCAGAACAACGGGCTTGGTTAAACGGCTTTTTTGCGGGCGTACTTGGTTCACTGGATGCCGAGACTGTCCGAAACGCTGAGAATTCCCGGGGGGCCGAGAATACCCGAAGCGGGAGTGCAGTGTCGTTGGCTGCCGCCGCCGCGATGCTGTCCCCGTTTTCGGGCTCGGGCACTTTAAATCAAACCATGGATACCGAAGAAGAATTTCCTTGGCACGATGCTACGTTGTTGCTCACCGAGCGTATGACGCTAGCCGATGGCAAGCCGCTTGAGCGACGAATGATGGCAGCCATGGCTCAGCTCGATTGTGGTTCGTGTGGTTATCACTGCCAAACCTACGCGGAGGCAATTGCAATGGGGAAAGAGAAGAACCTCACACTTTGTACTCCGGGCGGGAGCGAGACAGCAAAACTGCTTCGAACACTCAACAAGCAACGCGACGCTAATGGAGGCGCTGCAGTCGTTGATGTCAAAGTCGCTGAACCTGCCCCGATCGGTACGAGGGAGAATCCATCCAAGGCCTATTTGATCTCAAGTGATCGCTTGAACGGTCCGCTTTCTGCAAAGGACACTCGACACGTCACCATCGACTTGGGGGACTCGGGGCTTCGCTACAACGTCGGCGACGCGCTTGGTGTCCTGCCGACCAATTGCGATCAGTTGATACAAGACATACGCCAAGCCGCGCACGTTGACCTACAGTCAATCGTGCAGCTCGACGGATTGACGCGATCTTTGGCCGACGCTCTGCGAGAACGTTGTTTACGATCCGTAACTGCAGACTTGTGTGACCGCGCTCGCGAACGGGTCCAGGGGCGACCGAAGCAAAACGGCGATGCGGTTGTAGACGCGAAGTTGTTGAGGCGGCTTGAACTGTTTAAGGAGTCCGATTCGTTTGATGAGTCCGACGTGTATGAGTTTTTGATGGAATTTGGTCCGCTCCATCTGTCGGCGCAGGATCTAGTCGATACGTTGGCACCCATAAGGCCTCGTTTGTATTCAATTGCCAGCAGTCAGAGTGTTCACTCGCGTGAAGTGCACTTGACCGTCGGTCGCGTTGAGAACGAAGTACGTGGTCGAATTCGAAAAGGGGTCGCTTCGACGATGTTTGCCGATCGACTTGAACAGGGTGCACCACTACAGGTGTTTGTGCAGCCCCATCATGGCTTTACGGTTCCCCCCGATCCTAGCGCAGCAACGATCATGATCGGCCCTGGAACAGGTATAGCGCCTTTCATCGCATTCTTGCAGCAACGAGAATTCGAACGAACTAAAGAAAGTGACTGCGGCGCAAACTGGTTGTTCTTTGGTGATCAAACGCGTGCATCCGATTTTCTCTACGAGCAACAACTTACTGAGTGGCGTCGTTCTGGCTTGCTCGGTCGTCTCGACTTGGCGTTCAGTCGTGATGGAAAGGAGAAGGTCTATGTGCAACACTGCATGAGGGACCACGGTGCTGAGCTGTTCCGTTGGCTCGAAACGGGCAGCTATTTCTACATCTGTGGAGATGCCCAACGCATGGCACGCGACGTCGAGCAAGCGTTGCTCGACATCATCGTTGCCCACGGCGGTTGCACTAAGCCTGCGGCATTGGACTACCTTAAGGCGCTCCGACATTCGGGTAGATATGCGACCGACGTCTATTAGTACTGCCGTACCGAATGAACGTCTAATGCCACTACCTGCGCACACGCCACATTTGTACGGCACAAGGCGACACTGCTGCCGTGTGATCCTGCAAGCAATTCTCATTGAAATGACGAAAATACAGAAGTTTATTTCGCCAATTGACCTTGATTTCAGCGGCACGTTTTTCTCCGCGTAAAAAAACGCTATCTTGATTCGTCCCATGGCGGCTCGATAATTGCATTTTGTTGCGAGAAGGATCTTGTCCAATTCATACTTTTCAACGTCGTATGTATCTGCGCGACAAAAATTCCTGGAAGCCATGCAGCGCGCCGGGGGAGAGATCAAGTCTTACAATTTCGAGCACCCCGCTAATCCTCTACTTATGATGGATGTCGGTATCCTGGGACCCGAAGTGGGGCCAACACTCGTGATTTCTTCTGGTTTACATGGCATCGAAGGATTTGCGGGAAGTGCAATTCAGTTGGCCTGGTTAGATCATTTCGTTCGACGCAACGCGTCAAATAGCTCGATTCGTTTTGTAATTATTCACGCAATCAACCCCTACGGTTTCGCAAATCTTCGGAGAGTTAACGAACAGAACATAGATCTCAATCGTAATTTTTTATTTCCTCCTGACCGATATGTTGGGGCCTCAGATGGGTATCGACGATTGAACCACTTCTTGAATCCCAACTCGCCGCCTTCCAGGAGGGAACTATTCAAGCTCAAAGTCCTGTGGAACATCCTGCGCTATGGGTTATCCAAACTAAAAGAATCGGTGGCCTGCGGACAGTACGAGTTTCCTGCGGGGCTTTTCTACGGTGGACGCCAAGCTTGTTGGTCAACGCAGGTCATCCAGGATAACTGCGATGAATGGCTTGCATCAGCGACTCATGTCATTCACATCGATGTTCACACTGGACTGGGTAGCTTTGGTACCTACAAACTGTTAGTCACCGAATCGCAACCCAATGAAGATCTAGCCTGGTATCAATCGACCTACGGAACGGAAACCGTGGAGCCGATGGCAAAGCCGGGCGGCACCGCCTATCAAGCTTCGGGCGTATTTGGAACTTGGATGCAAAAGCATTTTAAACATTGCGAGTATCGTACCTTAGGAGCTGAATTTGGAACGTATGATGTCATACAAATACTTGCTGTTTTAAGAGCCGAGAATCGCGTTCACCATTATGCTTCTCCTGAAAGTGCTGTTTACCAGCATGCCAAGCAGGCGTTATTCGAGTGCTTTTGTCCGTCTTCGGGGGCATGGCGCGAGAAGCTTGTCGAATCAGGCTTGCGGATCATCGAGCAAAGTGTCCGGGCATTGAATGAAAAAGGGTCAGGAGCAGATTTCGGTATTTAGGCAATTCCCAGAGTGCTATGCGGCCGATGCTCTGGCGGTCGTTTGCATGGTCCCAGTGCAGCCGAGGTAAGCATCCACTAAGATATTCATTCGGGAAACTTAGCTTCGGCGGTCGCGTTTTCCTCAACTGTGACCATCGTCCGAGTAATGCTGTTCGTTCTAAATGCACCGTTACCAAGATCGATTGGTTTGGCTGCCAGGCCAACTGAATAATTGCCCGGTGGGAGGTTCTCGAACACAACCTCTTTTTCACTGTCCTTTATCAATTTGGAAGAGTATCCATACGAGCCTAGACGATCCTGGCAACTGACTTCAACGGTATGAGCTTCTGCGAATTCGGTTCGATCCACGACAACTCGGACTTTGCCGGGAAGCACCGCTTCGATTTGCAATGCTGCTAGATTGGGCGCTGCGGATGGAGTTTCAATCACGTACCTTCCGTTGGCTACGCGCCCGGCTGTGTGAACGATCTCGATCCAATTGCCATCGAGCACTCGATCAAATTTGAATGAGCCGTCGCGCTGGGTAACTGTCTTTAAGTACTGAAGGCATGCAGGGTCATCCTTGGCCTGATCCGTTTCAATCATTGTCCAACTATGCATTTGGTCGCGATAATTGAGTGGTTGCGAGCCGACAATCAAACGTACCGTTGCCCCCGCGACCGGTTTGCCATCAGTAGCACGCAACACACCGCCAACTTGGCGAAGCATGGCTTCATCTTCGTTCGCCAGTGGTACGTCTAACAGCTCGAAATCGCGCTCGGTTGCGGCCTCAATACGATCAAGTACGACTTTTTTGTAGCCTTTGGCCGACACAGTAACTTGAAACGGCATGCCCGGCGGTAGTTGCTCAAGCCGAAACTCCTTGACCTCCCCCAGAATATTCTTGCCTGGTTCGCTCCACTCGCTCAGTAGTGACATCGAGGGATCTCCGGCTTTACGTTGTTTGCTAAAAGTTACCTTGACATTAAATTCAGGAATCGGTTTTCCTGTTGCCAAGTTAACCGCCCGCAGGCGAATGATACCTTGCTCTTCCAGTGTAACGACCACTTCGTCTTCGCCTCCGACTGGAAGGTTTACATCGCGGATGGGTGCAAACGGCTTGGGACTATACACCGTAAACGTGCAAGGGTTTGGTAAACCATCAATTTGAAAGCGTCCGTCCTTATCCGTGTCGACACGCCCACCTAGCTCCCCTCCGCCACTTTCGCCGCGATTGTAAAAAACCCATACACCAGCCACCGCAGTCCCATCAGGCTTTATCAGTTTGCCTCGAATGGATTCACCCTTGACTAGGCGGACGAAGGTTTTTCCAGGCTCTTCTTTTGTTCCAGCCACTAGTTCTACTCGCTGAGGAATGTAGCCGGCCGCCCGTACTGTCGCACTCAAGCCGCGGAAACCGTTGAAAAGATCGCTGAGGACCGCTACTCCTTGTGCGTTGGTCGTACCGTGACGAAGATCCGCGGACGAGTTGCCCATGTTTTCGATCTTACATCCTTTAATTGCCTGGTCGTTTTCATCCGTGACGTGCACGATACAGTCACCTCCGTAAGGCCGTCGGTGAATCTCCCAGTCCTTGCGAACAAGAGATGGATCCGGCGGCACACCGTACGTTTCATAGAATCGGTTAAAGCCGTCGGCAGTAATGCTCAGCCGTATCTCGATCGCTTGGGGTAGGCAATCGAGTTTGTATTTTCCGTCTTTGCCTGATTTGACTCGACCCAATCCTGGCGTCATTGACTGAGTCGCGTCACTTGCAGAAACATCGGCGCCTTCGACAGGCTTCCCCGCCTCGTCGCGGATCGTTCCTTCGAGAGTGGTTCCCGGCTTCAGATCGAAATCGACTTCCGTACGGCTACCCAACGGCTGCTTCGCCAGCTTGCGATAATCAATCGCATATCCTTCAGCTTTCACAACAAAGTACCATTCATCCATGCCCAGTCCAGCAATCTCAACTTTACCATCCTGCCCCGTCTTGTAGTGTCGGTCGATGTCCGTCCAACCAAAAGATATATCCGCATTGGCAACGTTTTTTCGATTGGCTTTGTCGACCACCGTGACGACATAGCGACACCCTTCATGCAGAGTCAAGTCGACTGAACTCTTGGCATCCTCAGCGGACTTAAGTTCGATAGCCTTACCTCTCAGCTTATCCTTAAGGCTTGTCAACTCGAGCGTTTCGGCCCACGCTCGATAACTGCCGAGTGCAACCTTCGTGAATAGATATTTGCCTTCCGCATCCGTTTGAGCGCGGGCTGGTTGGGTCGGAAGCGTAAACGAACCTTTACCAGCGGTCAGTAGAAAAACGGTCGCTCGCTGTGCAGGTTTGCCATCGGGAAGGGTTACGATCCCATGGACGTTCATTTCTTCTGTCGTATTCACTGCATCTTGCGATGGGCCCACGACGTGAGTCTCTCCCGCAGCCA
>JANNNN010000326.1:0-6383 GCA_031398555.1 Planctomycetia bacterium
CGGGACGCTCTCTAACGCCTTCCGGCTGATAGGACCAAGTCAATGCTAGAGTTAAATCCATGTGCAACCCCAAAATCTAATCTGGACAAAGCACTAAGCGAACTAGCACTAGGCCGCAAAACTGTTGGTCAGCGATTCGGAATTTAGAACGCGAGTACAAACCAAGCATACTTCTTCCAGTTCGATCGCCACCATTGCTGTATTATCACCCGAACGCATGCTGCTTCGCGGGCCGGGAAGTTGCGGACTTTGGACACAAACACTCTTCGGGCCGTAGGGTCCCGCTTCATCGCCCCAAGTTGGACCGAAGAGACCGATGCAGGGAGTGCCGATGGCAGCGGCGATATGCAACGGACCGGTATCGCTTGCAAGGAATAGCTTCGCGCGTCGGGCGATTTCAGCCAACTCGGTCAAGCTAGTACGCGGTGCCGCAAGCGCCGCGCCATTGCTGCCTGCGACGATTTGGTCAGCCATAGCTTTTTCGCTCTCGCCCGCCCATAGTACCAACGACCTCAAGTTATGCTTGGCTTGTAAGTAGCTAGCTACAGCCGCAAATCGATCTGTCGGCCACAGCTTCGTTGCCCAGCCTGCGCCCGGAGTCATACACGCAAACGGTTCATGCGAGTTGAATCCGCTAGCTTGCACGATAGCTGACACTTGATTGACCGCTTCGTAGGTCGGCATCTGAAATTTAGCCTCACCGGCTGGCGTTGGCGACCAAGGGCTGAGAAGTTCTAAATAGGTGTCAACCCTATGACGCCGAGTCCGAGTGACGCGGCGATTGGCGAGCAATGGTGCCAACTCGCGGCCTTGTGAATAGTCGAAGCCAACACGAATACGCGCTCCGCTCAGCCAGGCCAGCATGCTACTTTTGATAAGCCCTTGGGGATCCAGTGTAAGGTCAAAGTTGCGGTCTTTGAGTTTCTGACGAAGTGATTTCCAGAGTCGTAAGTTCTTAACCCAGTGACGTTCAATCTTGATCACTTCATCGACCGCCGAATGTGACTGCAGCAGTTGAGCGGCGGCACAGTCAACGATCCATGTCAGTTTACAGTCTGGCCAGAGCTCTTTCGCTTTGACCGCAAGGGGAATGGTGTGCACACAGTCACCGATTGCGCTCAGCCGACAGATTAATATTCGTTTGGGTTCGATTGCTTCAAGTTTCATCCTTAACTCCCCTTATTTTGAACGCAACATAGCTAACGATGGGAGATTTGGGCAAGACCGATTGGAATAAGTGGGGGTGTAACCGGCGTTCCGCCTGTTAGCAGGCGATACGGAGACTGCTGACTTATGAGCTAAATCTGCCTTGGCAAGGCTGGCTTTCGATTAGAATATCCCCGTCAAGCATTCGCGCCAGCCTTCGACATATTGCCAAACCGAGTCTTGTTCCGCCGAAATTACGGGTGGTCGAATTATCAGCTTGCGAAAATGGTTGAAACACCTCTTCGTGCAGTTCTGGCTTAATTCCAATGCCTGTGTCGATGACATCAAAGCGTAAATTTGCAGTTTGCGCGGCGTATCTGACCAACAACTGAACGCTGCCCGAACCGGTGGATTTAACGGCGTTGCCAATCAAATTCACTAAAATCTGCCTTATTCGGATGGCGTCGCTTTGAATCACTTCTGGAACTGGTGAAGCAAATTCAATTCGCGGGTCCAGGCCTTTCTCGTTTGCGCGGACATCCATTAACGTGCGAACTTCAACGAGCAATTGCGAAAAGACGATCCGATCATGCTCAAGGCTCATCTTACCCGCCCGCGGACGCTCCGATTCCAACGACAATACTGCCGCAGCTTTCACCTAGTGGACCTGAAGTTTATTTAGCAGTCGGCTATCAAAAAAGGTTGCGATCAAGCATGCGATAGTTAATCGCTTCTTGCAGATGGTGGATCTTCATCAATTCGCATTGCTCCATGTCAGCGATGGTTCTGGCCACGCGGAGAATTTTGTCGTGAGCCCGGGCTGATAATCCCAGTTCGTTGCAACTGTCGCGGAGCAAGTTGCTGCACGTGCGATCGAGCGGACAAAGTTCACGCAACTGGCGACTGGACATCTGAGCATTGTAAATCGATTCACCCTTAAACCGCACGGCTTGCAGTTCACGAGCCATTTCGACGCTCTCGCGCATCGTTGCACTGCTGGTGCCAGCTTGTGCTGAGGATAATTCTTGAAACGGTACGGCAGGGACTTCGATATGGATATCGATGCGATCCAATAGCGGTCCCGAGATTCTCGCCATGTATCTCTCAATCTGCGTCGGATTGCATGAGCAATTGCGACGCGGGTCCGTGCGAAAGCCGCAAGGGCACGGGTTGAGAGCAGCGATCAACATAAAATTGGCTGGAAAAGTAGTGCTTCGCATCGCCCGCGAAATCGTTACGACGCGATCTTCCAGTGGCTGACGCATGACTTCCAAAGTTCGTCGATCGAACTCCGGTAATTCGTCGAGAAACAAGACACCATGATGTGCTAAACTGATCTCACCCGGCGCAGGTGGGCTTCCACCGCCCACCAAGCCCGCGTTGCTTATCGTATGATGGGGTGAACGAAACGGTCGGACCGCCATCAACGGTTGACCCGCTTGCAAGCGTCCCAGCGAACTGTAAATACGCGTCGTCTCAATCGACTCCTCGGGTGTCAGCGTAGGCAAAATCGACGGCAACCGTTTAGCAAGCATCGTTTTTCCCGATCCTGGGGGACCGAGCATTAACAGATTGTGACTTCCGGCTGCGGCAATGGTCAACGCTCGCTTGGCAACTTCTTGGCCGCGGACGTCGGCGAAGTCGAGATCGTAGCGGCTGTATTCGGCGAAAAGTTCGTGCAGCTGCGACGGATGCGGTTGGATGTCGATCATGCCCGTGAAGAAACCGACGGCTTCGCTGAGCGATGAAACCGAGATGATATCGATATCGCTTACCACAGCCGCTTCACCAGCGTTAGCGCTCGGTACCAACAGGCCTTTGTAACCAGCATCGCGAGCTGCGATGGCCATCGACAGCGCACCTTTGATCGGTCGCATATGACCTTCAAGTGCCAGTTCACCGACGGCTGCGTATTCAGTGAATTTGTCCGATTGAAATTGTCCACTCGCGGCAAGAATACCCAATGAGATCGGCAGATCAAACGAAGCGGCCTGCTTGGGAAGCTCTGCTGGCGCGAGGTTGATTACAACTCGATCGTTGGGCCGCATGAAGCCGCTGTTGACGATAGCACGTTCAACGCGATGGATGCTTTCTTTGACCGCCGTCTCGGCGAGGCCAACAAGTACCGTTTTGGGCAACGGCGCCGACGACACATCCACTTCAACTTCAACTGGCAGGGCCTCAATCCCAAGTAACGAAAGCGTATTCAACTTCGCCAGCATTTTTGACTCGATTACGTGCGACATTAGAAATCGAAACCCCGCCATTGTGGCGGCTTTCGAATTCGATCGCAACTAGCCCAGACGAACTAGCAGTGGCTGATTAACAAAAAGAAAATTTGCACCCTACGTCGTTCCCCATAACTGTTCGGATGGTGATTGCCTGTTTTGGTCTTCAATCCCTAACAACGAGAGCGTATTCAATCTACTGCTTGTGACGTGCAATAACCACGTTTTACGAAAGTCAAACAGTTTAAATTTGATTTAGGAACTTAGCGCACAGAAGCAAGGGCGCAAGGGCGCGGGAGGAGAGCTTGAAAAGGGGCTTGCACGAAAAGCCAATTAAAGAGGCCGGCGCCGGTTGTATTTTGACCAACTGACTCCGGGACGAGGCTACGGCAAGCTGAATGCAACCTATGCAGTCTGCATGCTCATGCGTCCACTGAGGCGCGACCAGCGATTGCACCATCATTTTCGAATGTTGGAAAAGGAATCGGCAGAAGTGCTCCATGGCGCGATCGAGATTCACACCGTAGAATTATCAAAGTACAATGCAAAGTTGGGCGTCTTACCCCAGTCAAGTCTGTTGGAACAATGGTGTTACTGGATTAATATTCGCATGAACATACCTAAGAGGAACTGCGCGTCTCCGCATCCTATCAAACACACAAATCAAGAACCAAAAAACCACCCGCGTAGCGAGTGATTGCCTGGCTGCTATTTGTATGTGGACCTTCAATCGCCTACAACATAGTTTTCAGAGGAGTCAACATGGCACTAGGCGCTTTGATCATTCTAGTTTTCATATTCTTTGCCGGTTTGTCACTCGGTGTGGTTTTTACGCTGATTGCATTATCGGGCGGTCGACGGGTAGCAGACCAGCCTTCCAATGACCCGCCGTTGGTCCGAGACTCTTCAAATCCCTATGAGCCGTCGAGCGTCGGTGTTGGTCGGGCATCTCGGTCGCTGAACGGATGCGCTATTGCAATTGCTGTGCTGGCTTTTGTAGGAATTTGTCTGCTGGCACTTGCGGCAACCATCTTCTATGCCAGAACAAGCACTGTCAAAACCGCTCCGCCAGTACTCGTACCTGCGACTCCTCTACTGGCGAGCGATCTCGGTTTGTAAACGCCTTCAGCTACCCAATTCTCATCTGCGCCAATTGAGGCCGAAGCTGCCGACAAGCCGGACTGAAGATTCGTGAATGCGTCTGCCCAACTGGTGCCGTTATTCGCGCCGGTCGCACTGTCGTCGACGTAGATCACTTTAACTGGTTCGATACTGCTAGAGCTCGCAAAGTCGGATGCTGATGAAGCTTTCAACGCAAGGGGAACAAATTGGCCACAGCGGTCCTAGGCGGTTGCGATTGTGCGATCACTGCAGTCCAACCGCCCGCAGCACCCTCCAACTCACTTGACATCCGATGGAGGTCAAACTCCAAGTCCGCTGCCAAGAGTTGCCGAGCCTCCAGTCTTTCAAGTTGCCGACCAGTTTACTACCGGTTTTCGTCTGCACTGGCATCATCTGCTGGGCTAGCACATTTGGGAAACTTCGAGCGATCGATCTAGGAACTGATTAGCGGTGCTGGCACCAGCACAGCGTGTTGGAAGTACATAACCGGTGCGCCTTGCCAGGCGACCAGCTGGGCGATGTAAAGTGCTCCGACATAGGCTACTACACTTACGATAACGACCGCAAAGGCTGGCCATCGCAACATCCAGTGACGCAGATTCTCACGCTTATCAGCATAGCCTAGGGCGGCTCCGATCAGCAGCTTTGCAGGCAGCATGAATGCCACAAACACAAGACTGGGCGCCCATACGAACTCGCTTGGAGTGGCTTCGATGCGGAGTAGATAAAGCGGAATGGCAAGTCCGCACAAGACTAACAAACTGAGCGCACAAAACCACGGCGCGCGCATAAAACTTTGGCGAATCGCCAACACATTGAAGATCTCTGTGAATCGATTCTTTGCTGCCATACGAACTTGTAAAAGTGGCAAGTAGAGCATGACGCAGGTCATCCCCAGCGCACCGACCACGCCGACAAACGGCGCGACATCAAGCTTCTGAGCTCGCAGGCCGATGATCATCATGGACACTGGCACACAGGTCCAAAGCAAAGCGCCCACACTTGCTCGAGCACCCAACCACCACAGCTTTGGAAACTGCAAACTGGTTACGAAGTCGTAAAGCCGATCCGACGCTTGCGACCAATGAGCGGGCCGCCAGATTGTTTTAGCAAACTTGAGTGGAGCCGGCCAAAGGAAATGCCACCATCGTCCACCGCGCATAGCTGCCCAGCCGATATGGATAACCCAAAACGCCGCAATCAGAAAAGCACCCAGTCGCCATCCTCGAGCGCTCGGCGAATTTGGATCGAGCAATTGAGCCGAGTAGGCAAGATCAGTCAAAACGTAAATTGGCACCCAGCTTAGGGCTGCCAGCAGAGCAAACGTGCCCAGCTTGCCAGCTGTCCTAAGCCCCGGTAATGCTGTCCTGCAGGACTGCCCATTTGCCAGCCGACCGGCGGCGAAAAGGATGTAGCCGAGACTAGCAAATTGAAGGAGCGGAGCGGCAGCCACGACAGCTAGGAGAACGAAGAGTGAAGCGGTATCCCAAGTGCGGCCCAACAACCAGAATGGCCACACGTACCACCTGCGGCGCAGGCGGTCAACAGCAGGCTTGATTGAGACTTCGGACTCGTTGACAACCAGTTGCCTTTCGCCAATAGCTGTAATGATAGGTGGCTGGTTGTTTTTAACTGGCAACGTCACAACTGACGACTCATCGAAAGCTGGCGGAGCAGTTTGCCTGGTTAATAGGGGCGGATGCCCATTTAAGATAGGCGGTTCGGATTGCCAAGAGTTCGACATGACTTATCTCGTTATTCCGTAGGCGACTGATCAGCCGGAAGGCATTAGAGAGCGTCCCGCTTAAAAACCCCGGGAAAACGCGATTTTTCAAGCGACTGATCAGCCGGAAGGCGTTAGCCTCCGGTTGGAGACGTAACCGGAGG
>JANNNN010000353.1:0-2489 GCA_031398555.1 Planctomycetia bacterium
CTCAGTTTCGGGCGAGTCGATACCGATCCACCTTTGATGATTCGATCAAAAATCGCAACTATGAGGCTGCCTCCATAGTCCTCAGAAATTTGATTGATAGCAGTCCACAGAATTTAGAATTGAAGTATCAACACGCATTGATTGAGGAACTGAGAGGCAACACGAATTTAGCTCTAGAGCAAATGGACGCACTAGCTATGTCGCAGAACCATGGCTTGGCTGCAATGTGGATGATCTCCAAGGAATCTAACCTTCAAGAACTCCAGAAGTGGACCGAGCCGAAACATGCACGCTTTCGCCAGTTGATCGAGATCGGACTGAAGGACTTGGATGGAGAGAATTTGCTATCTGCCAAAGTGCTGATGTTTAGCTATTTAGCCGAAATTGGCGCCTACAGCGATGCTGGTCGATACCTTAGCGAGGTGGTTCCCGCGCGCCCAGAGTTAGCACTCGCCGCCGCAACGCTGTGTCGGGCTCAACATGACGCCACTGGTGTTGCAAAATATGCCACGATCGCTGAAAGCCACTTCGAATCCGAACTCTCACGTCAACCGACGGATATCAACGCAAGAATAAATCTTGCGCGATCATTGATGTTACGAACGCGGTTCGAGGATGCCGCGAAATTACTCAACGACGGTTATCGCTTGACCAAAGACAGGCGTTTGACGGGCGTTATTGGCGAGGCACTATTGGTTTGGTCAAACTATCTAGGCGCGGGTGATGAGAATTCAAAGAACTTGGTCAAGCGATTGCAGATTCTGCATGCTGCGATTGGAGTTGTACCTTCGGACCCTGCTGTAGGCTCATCGATTGCACAGCTTATCATTGATTGCCGCGACAATCGCTCGCCCGAAGTCAACCAGTTGAAGGAAGCCATCCTCGCCGGAACCGACCCTGTTGCGACGCATTTCATTCGTGGCACATTGGCGTTGCTCGACGGAAAATTCGAAGAGGCGAAAATGCAATTGGAGCTTGCGTTGCAATGTGAGCCGAATGCTCCAACCATTCTTAACAACTTGGCGGTCGCCATCGCCGAAATGAAAGGCAGCGATCTAGAAAAAGCTTTATCGCTAGTCGATGTCGCACTAACGAAGTTACCGAATCATGCTTACTTCCTAGAAACTCGTGGTCAGATTCTTGTAAAGTTAGAACGCTGGCAAGAGGCGATTCCCAACTTGGAAGTTGCACTTGAAGCCAAAGAACTTCGGCCAGCTATCTATCCCAGTCTTGCGTTGGCTTACGAAAAAATTGGGGCAACAGACCTAGTGCAGTTCTACCAAAACCTGGCCAAGGGAATGCCATAGTTCGACCATTGCACCAATTGTCGAGGGTCACGCGATTTGAATTTCTCAAGCTTTACCAAAACGTTACACAATCGTTTTTTGAGCGCAACGCATTCGCGGTAGTATGGCACCGTGTTTGGGTTAAACCGATTTCGAATTGCACTGCACTTCGAGGTTCTCACAAAATTCTAAGTAAGGATCTCGTTGCAGTGGCGTCAAACTCGAAAGGACTTTGAACGCGACTATCCGCCGCGAATCAGAACCAACCATGGCAGACTTCAAAGGAATAATGAACATGACCGAGGACGCTGACGCAAATCTGCAAAGTGCAAGCGAAATCAATGTTGGAATGTCCCCGGTGACGAACTCTGATCAATCGAGCATCGGAGAAAGCTGTAATCAAGCATGTAAGGTACATTGGCCCTTGCGTTTTTTAAGTGTAGCGATCGTCGCGGGTGGCCTGGGGCTGTATGGGCTCTTGGAGTTTGCGCCAGAAATTACGAACGTTATACCCGACTCGATGCTAAACATGGTCGGATTAAACTCGCAGCACCATTGTTCTTCGATGGATAGTGTGAAAGCAGCGTCTCCGGTTGTCGATACGGAATTGCCGATAGAGGAATTCAACGGAATCACCGCGTGTGCGTTATGCGAACACGGTGTTTCGCCGCTGCATGACGCGAGAACCAAGGGGATGGCGATCGTTCTTGATGACGGACGAATCGCTGTTATCGAAAATGCCCACAATTTTTATCCAGAGGCATATCATCTTCGCGAAAAGCACTTGCCTGCCGCTTTGACTGGGCGGGTTGTTAAGTCCGAGAAGAATGTGATCTGGGTGCATCCCGAGTCGCTCGAAGTTGACTCAGCAGATGTCTCCGCCGGCAATTCAACTCCCAAGTAGCGCTTCGACCAACCGCACTCAAATCGACGGAGGAAAAGATGAGTTATCGATACTTGGTCGCCGCAAGTCTAGCTTCGCTGGGGTGTTTCGCCGCCGCAGTCTCGTCTGGGTTTCTCTCAGCCAATGAAGACGAATCTAAAAGATCGTCACCGATTGTGGTCGAACTGTTTACTTCAGAAGGTTGTTCGAGTTGTCCACCTGCGGACAAGTTGCTCAAATCGCTAAGCTCGGACGATACACTCGTGTTGTCATTTCACGTCGATTATTGGAATCAACTCGGCTGGCGCGACCCGTTCAGC
>JANNNN010000354.1:0-4387 GCA_031398555.1 Planctomycetia bacterium
GGCATAAACGGATGGCCTTCCAATATGCGCAGCAACTTGGCTTGACCATCGAGCGTCATTTCACCGACTTCGTCTAGAAACAATGTTCCCGTGTGTGCTTGCTGAAACCAACCGCTATGATCTCGATCGGCACCTGTGAACGCGCCTTTCTTATGGCCAAACAGTTGGCTTTCCATAAGTTCAGCGGGAATGGCGGCGCAGTTGACACACAATAACGGACGGTCCTTGCGAGGGCTTAGTCGATGAATGGCACGTGAGACTAATTCCTTACCGACGCCGCTCTCACCGCGAACCAAAACACAGCCACTTGCATGAGCCACTCGAGTGATGCGATCTTTTAGTTTTACCATGCCGGCGCAGTTGCCGAGCAACTCTGAAAAATCGCCGGTCCGTTGAACTAATCGTTGGTGTTCGGCGCTTAGGCTGGCCTGTGCTCGACTACTTTGCAACGCAACGGACAAAAGGTTACAGGCCGAGACCGCGAAGTCAAAATGAGCCTGTTCGAAGTGCCCTTCCTCACGGTACATGTGCACTGCCCCAAGCACCGCATTCTCATTTAACATTGGGATGCAAATCGCATCGGCGTAATCGGCTGACTTACTGCCACTTGCAATGTTCCCCTTCACCCACACTGCCACGCCATCGCGACTGACGCTCTCGGTCAGTTTGGGACTTAATCTCAATCGGTCCGACATCTCGACTGGCGAAATCTGCTGTGGCTTAAGTTCACCGTGATCATCGACCAGCATAAATCCGACGACGGTGGACATTGTCCGAACTCGCAATAGGTCAAGTCCCAGCGAGGCAACTTCATCGGGCGTCTTACAACGAATCAAGCAGATGCTCAGTTGATAAAGGTCAAGCAGGTCCTGCGATCGTTTGTGTACGAACAACTGATTCAGTGCTGTCGCGCCGCTGGCCTCGACGGATATAGGCGCCTCGAGCACGACGGTTTGCCCTTCAGGGACCCTCGTATCCGGTTCGGGCAGTTGAAATAGTAGCTCGGTCGAGCCGATTTGAACTCGATCGCCAGAAACTAGCGGAGACTGCGAGATTTTTTTATTATTAAGAAGTGTTCCATTGCGGCTGTCCGCATCGGAAATCACCCACCCACCAGCTTCGTAGCTGATAATGGCGTGCGTTCGTGAGCTAAGAGGGTCCGAAAGGTATATTAAACACCCGTTACCGCGGCCAATTCGAGTCGGTTGAGACGCATCGAGCTCATAGAGCTGCTGCGAAGCGGCCCCTTTGACCACAGTTGCAATGGCTTTCATCGACTTAACTCCCCAAACCCTTAGTTTACAAGGATTTTAGTTTTTTTATAGCTCGCGATCAGCATTTTTCGTTCCAACCGTAGCGGACTCTACCTAAAAGGTCCCTTGTAACAGGCTCAATCAGCCCTGCTTCGGAACATATTGAAAGAGGTAGGGTTTCAACCTAGACGCCTCCCCAACCGAGCTCCAACTTATAATTCAGACTTAGCAAGCCAAAACTGGGACGCGCCAAAACTAGGATGCGGTAGCTGTAGCTCCACCCTTGACGTAAGATGGAGATCGACCTGCCGAATCAACCGAACCGAACTAATGAATTGGGCTAATGAATTGGGCTAATGAGGGGGGCGTCGAAAGGCAAGTGTCGTACTTTGCCACGAGCGCCGTTAGATGCACCTGCGGAAAAAGGCGCGGGGTTTGAGTAATTTGCCGAACAACGAACCATCCGATACGCATGAGGATACTGATGTGCATTTGATGCTGCGCGTTCAACAGGACGACCCAGCCGCTTACGAGCAGTTGATCCAGACGTACCAAACACGTTTGATCCGATTTCTGCAGAATTTGGTCGGATCTGAATCGTCCGCAGAGGACCTCGCCCAGGATGTATTTCTTCGGGTATGGCGAGCCCGAAAGGGATATCAACCGACAGCCAAATTCGCCACTTGGCTGTTCCATATCGCGCACAATGTCGCCAGCAACGCGGTTCGGGACCGAAAGCGTCGCAAAGAGTTTCAAATAGCTAACGCCGATCCAAATCAATCCTCAGTATTGTCAATCGAGCAAATGGCCGTGGCCTCAACGGGCGCGATGCCCATCCGGAAACTCGACAAGTCCGAACGCGCCGATATGGTTCGGCTCGCTGTGGAGTCATTAAACGATCGTCAACGCGAAGCCATGCTGCTAAGTAGATTCGAAGGGCTTTGTTACCAGGAAATTGCCGACACTATGGAATTGACTGTGCAGGCGGTAAAGTCTTTGCTGAGTCGAGCACGCGTAAACCTTAAAGTTTTGCTTGAACCGTACTTAGACCACGGCCAGTTGCCCGGTACTCAAGTACCCGGTACTCAAGTACCCAGTACTCAATTACCCAGTACTCAATTACCCGCAACCCATTCGCCCGAAATCCAGTCACCCGAAACCGAACCGACCGCAACCAAACACCCCAGTAGACCCGTGAAGAGCACACAATCCGTTTCGGACGTCAAACCATCGAGAAAGCAGGAGTAATGGAATGTTCCCGCATAATCACGTCGAAATCAGACTCGCAAACTCTCGAAATTTGAGGTACTGCAATGACCAGTGAGTTTGATGACGAGGTATTAGTCGCCTATTTGGATGGTGAATTAGATACTGAAGAAACCCAGAAGATCGACCAGCAAATCGCTACTCATGCTGATCTTCGCAATCGCATTAATCAATTGCGAATGACTTGGGATATGCTTGACGAATTGCCCGTCGCACCACCTAGTCCACGCTTTGCAGAAACTACGCTCGAGATGGCCGCCTTGTCTGCGACCGAAGAACCGAATTCCCTGCGGCACTGGGTGTCCAACAATGTCAGCCGTCTATTCATCTTTGCGCTGCCGCTGCTATTTCTTTGTGGTCTCCTTGCCGCACGCCTCAACGAAAATTTCGCCGAACGGCAGTTACTGCGAGATCTCCCAATCCTGGTTGATTGGCGAACATTGTCCAATATCGATTCACAGGATTGGCTAGAGGTTCTAGTGGAGCAGCCAGACTTGGTACCTGCCTTCAAGCGTGCGGAACTCGGTTTGGTGGGCGGTGGCGAGGTTCCCATTCAATTGAATGAGCGTCGCGACTGGGTGACGAAACTTGAAGATGCGGATCGACGTCGTCTGAGCGTTAATCTTTCGGAGTTTCGTCAACGCGAACTATCGCGTCAGTCAGAACTGCGCAAGATCATCGGCAAGATCTATTCGGATCCCGCGACGAAGGAAAAGTACTTATCCGCAGCCCGCAGTTTCGAATTGCTACTCCAAAAACAAAGTATGACCCAGCGCTCGGCTTTGTACGATGTGCCAATAGAAGAACGAAAAGTCGAACTGCGTCATTTAATCAGTGTTCATCGGTCACAACTGTTTGCCAAAGAAATCCCCTCTTTGGACGCGACAGTTATTCGTGGTTGGGCAGAGGACATGCAAGCCAAGTATTTAATCATTCACGGAAAAAAAGACTCGCTGCTCGATGTGGATTTTGACCTGTACGCAAATCCTGCTTGCGAAATAAAGTTGCAGGATTTCGAAAACCTCGCTTCGCGAATGTCTTCCGAAGCGCAAAACATTCTGCAAGGCTTAAACAGTACCGAATCCTATGTTGATACGCTCGTCTACTGGATTCGCGGACTGTCTATTCCGAATGAAGCCAGCGGAGATCGTATAGGAGCCGAAAAGCTCAAGGAAATTTACATGAACCTCTCAGGCTTGCACCAAGATCAAGTCGATTTACTGCCGCCTGAACAAGCTAGATCGTCGCTGCGCAAACTTGGCAAACCTCGCGCCGCCCTCCAACCGAATGAATCCTAGTCGCGCCCACCTAGAACTCCGAAGGGACTGTCCATGACCGCTGTTTTCAATCGACGTAACACTTTGAAATTGGCCGCTGGCGCCGCCCTAGCAGCTACTACCATTCCAACACTGCTGGTTGGGCAAGAGCCAAGTGCAACAATAGCCACCAAGCGACGTAACCCACTTGCCGTTTCAACCTATTCGTTTTGGCGATTCCGCGATGATAGCAAGTTGACCATCGACGAGTGTATCGACTTCTTTGAACAACACTACGAACAACTCGAACAGCTCGCTCCCAAAACGGTATACGTTCAAGCTAAAACATACATGGGCGGCGGCACGTGGTACACGCTCGATATCGACTACGCAAAAGTTGCCAAGTTGTTAGCCGCAGCCAATTATCGTGGCTATATCTCCCTCGAGTTCGAAGGCAAAGCCGACTACCGCACCGCGATTCCAGAAAGTCTCGCATTGCTTCGTAAGCACTTCGGTTAGTCAAACGGACAATAAAAAATACCAGCGAACCCACTAGTATTGATATCAATGGCTGTAGCAGCGGTGGAGTCGTCTTGCAACTGTCCCAGAGCT
>JANNNN010000050.1:0-2435 GCA_031398555.1 Planctomycetia bacterium
GTTGTCAACTGCAACGGTCCCTTGAACTTCCGAGTACAACTCAGTCTTGGGCCAGAAATCAACAACTCGCATCGTTTGTTGAGGGCATTCGACTTCTACAACGTACTCGCTCACCGAACCTTGAAACTCAGGCGACAGAAATGTTGAAAGAGCCAACCTGACGCGGATCAACTTGCCGCCAGTTAGAGGTGTATTGACAACCGCTGGATTCACTGCCTCTGCGACACAAATGGCTGGCGCGTCAAAGCCTATCACGGCAAGGTCGCCAGCAGTCGCTAAAGTCGACAGGGTCATCGTACTCAAAACTATCAGTGCGAAGCGAATATAGATACTGTTTGCCATAGTGATCACCGAGCCCCCTAAGGATGACGACTCTTTCATTCGAAAGAACCGATACAAGTCACCGGATTGGTGCTCTTGACATCCTTGCTGTAGGCACGCCGCGTGAATTCGATCGATGGAGACGCTATCATTGGCCGTCGTTGTGATTCCTGTACGGCAAGCGTTCTTCGTTTTGCGGCGGCTCTTATCTTCCTGATTGCGAAACAGCGATTGCTTGAGCCAAATTCATCTTAGCGGTCCAGCTAAGCGAGTCAAGAAATAATTATCGCCATGAATTCTAACAACGGTGACGTGACGATTAATTTGCTAGCGTTATTTTGAGTTGGACATATTTGCGGTAGTAGGGGTTTTCTCGCTTTACAAGCGACGCAAGTTTCTTAACAATGTCCAGCCTCACAGTGACGTACAACTTGAACAGAGACATCGCCGCGCGGGTCAATACTTCTCTCCTTTGCGCCAATCAATACTCGAAAATAACGGTAGCCGGATGTTGCGATTAGCAGTCAACGAGCTCTCTACCTATCGATGGTCTTTTGAAGAAGATGTTTTAAATTACAGTGCAGCCGGGTTCGGTGCGATCGGCATCTGGCGTCCCAAGTTAACGGACTATGGCGAAGAAAAAGCGGTTGAACTTCTCCGCGAGCACAATCTGAAAATCTCATCGCTTCAGTGGATCGGTGGCTTTACCGGCAGCGATGGGCGCAGTTACCGTGACAGTTTTCATGACGCTCTAGATACAATCCAGCTAGCCGCCGATATCAAAGCCGAAACGGTCGTTGTTCTATCTGGAGGACGGTGTGGACATACGCACAATCACGCAGCGCGAATACTCAAAAATGCCCTTAAACATCTGGCAGAAGCCGCCGAAGCAGTTGGCGTGCAACTGGCGCTTGAACCGATGCACATCGGTTGCTCTAACGATTGGTCGTTTGTAAATACGGTTCCACAGTGCCTCGACATTATCGCTAACATCGGCAGTCCTAACTTGGGAATCGTTTTCGATTGCTATCACTTGGCTCAGGATTTTTTGGAAACGAATTTCCTTGAAAACATCGCACCCTTTGTAAGATTGGTGCAATTGGGTGATGCCAAACATGCCCCGATGGGAGAGCAGAATCGCTGCTTGCTAGGTCACGGTCGAGTGCCGCTCGAACAGATCATGCGAGTCCTACAAAACAGCGGCTATGAAGGCTACTTCGAACTTGAGTTAGTTGGCGAAGAAGTTGAGCACATGCAATACGAAGCAGTACTCGGTCAAGCCCGGACGGCTGCCCTTCAGTGGCTTTGCTGATCACGTGGCGGACGCTGCCAGCGTCCGTTAACAGCGTTTTGATATGTAGCCGACGCTGGCAGCGTCGGCCACGGCACAGGTTGGCCACAAGCCACGGCTTAATTCGGCTTCTGCCGGTCCTTAAACTGCTTTCGAAAACTCTGTTTTGGAGCAGGCGGCAAATCGCGAGCACGTGCCCATACGTTCAGCCGATTATGCGTCAACCAATGGGGAAGAATGCGCAGTGCCATCCGCGCACACCAACCAGCAGTCTTGAATAGCGTCGGACTACCTAGCAGCACGCGACCAAATTTCATGCTGGCTCGCTTACTGAGTGGAATCAGATTGCGCTCGGCCAATTCACCGCGCCACGCTAACAGCTGATGGTGCAGGGGAATCTTCACTGGACAAACATCGGTACACGAACCACACAGCGTGCAAGCGTAAGGCAACGAGCTGTGAGCCGCCGCATCATTGGCCGG
Organism: Planctomycetia bacterium; assembly: GCA_031398555.1. Lineage (GTDB taxonomy): Bacteria > Planctomycetota > Planctomycetia > Pirellulales > Pirellulaceae > Aureliella. The sequence goes on from JANNNN010000050.1 coordinate 2,095, forward strand.
ACTAAGCACACTGCCAATTGGACCAGGCACGGTAGCTGCATAACTGTGTCCGCCACTACGTCGGTAAACAGGACAAGTATTCATACAAGCCCCACAGCGAATGCATTGCAACGATTCCTGGAAAGTTGGGCTCGCGCGTATGTCGCTCCGGCCATTGTCAACTAACACAATGTGCATTTGCCCATCCGCTCGCGGACCATGGAAATGCGATGTGTAGGCAGTGATCGGCTGACCTGTTGCACTGCGCGCCAGTAACCGCGTGAACACAGCCAAATCGACTAGCCGCGGAATAAATTTTTCGATGCCCATACAGGCGATATGAATCGGTGGAAGCGATACCC
>JANNNN010000394.1:0-8159 GCA_031398555.1 Planctomycetia bacterium
ATTCTAAATTCTGTTTTGCCAAGAAGGGTGATATCTATCTTGTTTATCTTCCGGGTGGCGGAACTGCGGACTTAGATCTCTCTGGTGCAACAGGAAGTTATAAAGTGAGTTGGTTCAATCCTCGCACCGGTGGCGCACTCGCTAACGGATCCGTGAGGACCGTCGAAGGCGGTGGCTTGGTCAAATTAGGAAATCCACCAGCTGATCCGACAGAAGACTGGCTAGTGGTGATTCGCCGTTAAGGTTAGTGGAGCATCAAACATTAGTAATAGGGTTATTTGCGTTTGGGTGGCTGTGAGTGCGTATTAGTGATGTGCAGTTTGGTTTTAGTGTGGCTTTCCCAATTGCATCCGGGAATCCGGATGCAATTGGGAAAATGCCAGTGAATCAGAGTAGGTGCGTCTAGTTCCGGTGATCTGCTACAACTCTAACCCACACAGCGTGAAAGTTGCCGAAGTTTAATTGTTACCTACCTGCAAACCTTTCCAAAGTGTTGATTTCATTTTCTGGAGTTACATTGCGTTTCTATGCGCGGTGGCTGATAAAGTTGATTACTTCGGCCTCCGTTGTCCAAACCGTTCACGCATCGGCACGACTTTTGTGGCTCGAGCCCGAACACTTCGGTACACTGGCCTTGCCTTGCCCAATCGCTGAGCGCGATAGGACAAAGCAAGCCAGTGGCACACAAAACCAAACCGTGCCACCCTAAAATCAAATTTTGACGAAGCGCTAGTACCCTAAGTTTCACTTGATCCCAAACGCAGGCATGAGTTCATGATCCGAGCAATATTTAGCAATCGTCGACAATGCCGTATTTTTCGATTTCTTTTTGTTTGCGTCCTATCGACACTGTCTCTGTGCTTTGACGCGATCCACGCACAGTCACCAGGGCGCGATCCTGTTTGGTTGACTCACGGCCCCATGCTCGGCAGGCCGACAGCTACGTCGATGGTTGTTTGGGGGCGCACATCTGATCCCGGCGAATTCATGGTTCACTATGGAAAGGCCCCAGACCAGCTTGATAACGTTAGTCAGCCAGGGACGACCGCTATCGAGCGTGACAACACGGGCACAGTCCAGTTGGTCAACTTGCAGCCCGACACACGTTACTACTATCAAATCTGGGTCAACGAACGACCTCATGGCCTGCCGGGATCGTTTCTCACTTTGCCCAGTGCGGAATTATCTCAGAACGCCAAGCACAATCCAAAAGGTCTCTTCAACTTTCGCTTTCAGATTGGCTCCTGTGCAAATCAAAATCCGTTGCACGGTGCCGGGCATCGCGCCACGACTTACGAACATCTGAATCAAGACTGGGCCGACAAAGTTCACTTCCACATCATGAATGGCGACTGGCTTTACGAAGAGCAGCGAGTTCACTCGCCTGAGGCCTGGAGGTTGGCTCTTGGATTGAAACAATACCCCATGATCGTGAATGTTATGCCCACTATCGTTGGCGTCTGGGAGAACTACAAACTGTACCTCAGTCGCGGCGTCGAACTCTCCAAGTGGCATCGCCATGTACCCAGTTACTTCACTTTTGATGATCATGAACTTGTCAACGACATCTGGGGGACCGCCGAGGCAGGTAAGCGACACCGACGAGCGGTCTTTCGAGATATCGGGACACAAGCGTGGTTTGATTATCTCGGCTGGGCCAATCCGATGGAGCACCAACATCCCATTCATTTCGGCAAGGCATCCATGAAAACCGGAAGCGATCTTTTGGTTGACACTCATGCCGATTTCACGAAGTTACCGCTCAGCGAAATGCTCAATCTCCACGTTCACTGGGGAACGCCGGAAGCTGGTGTAAACGAGATAGCCTACGACAACGACGAAGGCAATAAGAACTCGTACGTGTACGACATTCTCGAAGTAGTCGATCAGCACACATTACGTCTTCACATGCCAGCGAAAATCGATGACCAGGACATCAGCTATTCGATTGGCCGACGAAGTTACGGAAAATATCGCGTTGCCAATTGCGAGTTTTTCCTGGTAGACACCCGTGGTGATCGAGATATGCACGACATCAAGCATCGCGACAAGCCAGGAGTGTCGATGCTCGGAAAGCCGCAGCGAGAATGGCTGCTCAGGTCGATGAAGGAAAGCGATGCCGATTTCTATTTTGTCATCTCGACGGTGCCTTTTATGATTCCTCACTCCGGCGCGGGCGGTTTTGAAGCGGACGAAGATAACAAGGAGGAAGCCTGGACGGGTTTCTTCGATGAACGCGAAATGCTGATCAACGAATGGGACAGAATCGGCAAGAAGGTTTTCGTCATGACCGGAGACCTTCACAATAGCTTTGCGATTAAAATCACGGACAATGTCTGGGAGTTTTGCTGCGGTCCGCACAACAGCGTCAATCATGTGCCGAAGCTGGATGAGAGTGATCGACCCGCCACCGGCCGCTTCAAATTTGGCCCGCGGGAATGCGACATTCGCTGGAGCAGTTATATTCTGCCCGATGTCCCCCGGCTTGAGAGGCTGTACCCGCATTTCTGTGTGGTTCAGGTAAATAATGTTTTCAACATGCCTATGAAGCTGGGTGAGAAACGTTTGGTGGCGTATCCTCATCCTCAGATTGTGTTTCAGTATTACGACGGACGCACTGGCGAATTAGCCTATGCAGAAGCAATAGCGTTAGATCACTAACAGCCCCGTTCCAAAAAAGAATGTCAAATGAACCATCTTGATCGAAGACAAATGCTGCGAGCAGTGGGAGTCTGCATTGGTCTTCCCTTCTTCCCTTCGCTTGGAACCGCACACGCGCATGACAAATCGGGTCGCGATTCCACCGGGAATAAGCGAATCGTATGCATCGGCAATATGCTTGGATTCCATCCCGAGGCCTTTTGGCCCGAAGCCGCCTTTGCAGAGTCGACCACAGGTTTAACCGAATACCATGACTATACGCTGAACCGCACCACAGCTCCGCTCGCCGCCATTCGAGACCGGATGACGCTGATCGGAGGATTGGATCATGGCACCAACGGTGGGCACTTTTCCATTCACACGTTTCTATCCGGCGTTCGCCAGATCGACGCGAAGTCCATGCCGGATGCCAACGTGACGATCGATCAGCATGCCGCTGATCATGTCACCGGACTGACACGGTTTCCGACACTCACGATTGGCAGCGAAAGCGGGATCCACGGCGGCTGCCAAATGTCCTGGACACGGACTGGGACTCGAGTGCCACCAATCACTGGACCGGAGCAATTGTTTAAGCTGCTGTTCGTCGGCGTCAGTGAGCACGACAAACTTGCGATGGCCGATCGATTCAGTCTGCAAGGTTCCATTCTGGACATGATCCAGGGCGATGCCGATCGACTTGAGCGAAAACTGAACCAGCAGGATCGAAACAAACTGGACGAATACCTGACGTCGATAAGAGATGTCGAAAAGCGGATCGGTCTTCGTCGGAACTGGCTGGATATTCCGAAGCCTGAAGCTCCTTTCGCCGCGCCGAAGAACCGCAACATGGTGGAGGATCTGCCACTGCTGTACGACCTGATCGCACTGGCGCTGCAGACAGATTCGACTCGGATTGCAACACTAGAGATCGGCGGCGACTTCAATCCCAGAGACCTGGGCGTAAACGGTGACTATCACGCGCTTTCGCATCACGGACAACTAGAAGATCGCATCGAAGCATTGATCAAACTGGAGACCTATCAGGTTCAACAGTTTGTACGCTTCATCGAAAAGCTGTCGTCGATTGAAGAGGGCGGAAAGTCCCTGCTCGAGCAATCGATGGTGCTTTTCGGAAGTGGAATGGGCAATGCTAATTCCCACACCAACACCAACCTGCCGGTGTTGCTCGCAGGCGGTGGTTTCAAGCACGGCCGATTGTTGGCCTTCGACCGAAAGTCGAAGAATCGTCCACCGTTAACAAATTTGTTTGTTTCGATGTTGCAGCAGTTTGGTGTTGAGACGGACAAGTTTTCAACCAGCACCGGTACGTTGCGAGGATTGGCATAATGCATCTCTTGCGAGCGACCAGCCTGTTTGCGTGTTTGACGGTCATTGTCTGGTGCCCCCGTGATTTGCAGGCCCAAGACGCTGCACAGTCGAATGCCTTAATGTTTCTTAGAACCTACTGCATTGATTGCCATTCCGTCGATGATCCCAGCGGCGAACGAGAATTTGAAACGCTGGATCTCGGCAAGGACCATTTCGACACACAGCTCAGGTTGCAGGAGATCGTCGATCAGATGACTCTAGGTGCGATGCCGCCAGAGGATGGAGATCAGCCCAGTACGAAAGACCGATTGAGTGCGATTAAACAGTTGACGCAACTGCTCAGCGATATGCGAGAACACGCGACGAGCACCGGCGGTCAGACCGTGCTGCGCCGCTTGACTCGACGTGAGTATCGTAACACGGTCAGTGACCTGCTCGGTATCGACATGACGTTGTTTGATCCCACCCTCGAGTTCCCGGCCGAGAACCTGTCAAATCATTTCGACAATTTCGGGGATGCGCTTGTTACGTCCGGCTACCTGCTGGAAAAGTATCTCGACGCGGCCGATCGATGCATTGAAAAGGCACTTCCAGAAGCACTTTCTAAGTCGACTGAAAAGCTGGCACTTGCAAAGCAGGCTCCTTCAAGTCCACAGCAGTGGGTCTTTAACAACAACTTCGAACAGCAGAGCGAATTAAATGGAGCCCATCGCTATGCATTCGATCTCAGGTACATGGTGCTCTACGACCATCCGCTGAATGACAAACCGGAAGGAGCGTATGGACCGCTTCCTGGTTTTTCTGATGGTGTTCCTGTCGATGGCATCTACGAAGTCAAAGTTCAGGCGCAGGCTCTTCATCGCGACACACCTTACACGAGGGAAACAGTCTTTATTGATCTGGATGAGCCATTTCGCATGGGGATTCGGCCTGGCAATACGACGATCGGCGACATGGTTCACACGCAGCCAATTCAGCCGCTCCTCGCCGAATTGACTATCAAGGACGATGAGCTCCAGTGGTATAACTTCAAAATTCGGCTCGACAGAGGCTTCGCTCCGCGATTCACTTTTGAAAACGGCATGCACGATGTTCGTGGTGCCTACGGCAGAGTCTTTCGAAACCAGGTTGACACGCTGCCTCCGGACGAACGGAAAAAGAAAGGCATTGTGGATTCTCGCAAAGCCGTCATTAAGTTTGGACATTTGCCGCAGATTCGCATTCACGAGATTCGCTTGCGGGGACCAGTTGAAGTTCAGTCGCTGACACTCAGTGAACGAATCCTGCTCGGTGGCAACTCATTTGAATCAGACCGAGTGCCGGAGTTACTGACTCGGTTTGCCTCTCGAGCCTATCGTCGTCCAGCAACGGCAGCGGAGTCAAAAGCTCTGCTGACCATTTACGAGGGTCGTCTCGCGACTGACCAATCTCCTTTGGAAGCTTACAAAGACGCGTTGAAGGCGGCCTTGTGCTCGCCGGCATTTCTGTACTTGAGTCCTCCGGATAACTCGCAAAGCGTGCAGTTGTCGGAACACGGTATTGTGGAGCGGCTGGCCTATTTTCTGACCTCCAGCATGCCCGATGACGAGCTGCAGAAATTGGCTGACGAAGGGAGGCTGTCGGATCGCGATGTCCTAAGATCTGAAGCAAGACGTTTGTTGCAGAGTGACGCTTCCGATGCGTTCATCGCGGATTTTCTGGACAGTTGGCTAAACTTGAGAGCACTGGGCAGCATGCCTCCCGATGAAAAGGAATCGCGTGAGTACTACGCGGGTGGGCTGGAACCTGAGATGAAGCAGGAGACGCGGTTGTTCATGCGGGATTTGATCGATCGCAATGCATCAGCTCTAGAGTTCCTTCGCGCCGATTACTCGTTTGTCAATCGAGATCTCGCGAAGCTCTACGGCGTTGCCGAGCAGGTCCCAGTGGATGCGGCTGCAAAGTTTCACCGGGTTCAGTTCAGGAGCAGAGATCGCGGCGGATTGCTGGGCCATGCGAGTGTGCTGACTGTTTCTGCCAATGGTATCGAGACGTCGCCCGTGATTCGCGGAATCTGGCTCATGGAGACGATTCTTGGATCGCCCGTGCCTCCTCCACCCGATAATGTCCCGGCGCTGGATCCGGACATTCGCGGCGCAGTGTCGGTCCGCGAACAGTTGGCCAAGCATCGCGAATCAGCGGCCTGCAACCTGTGCCATCGCAAGTTCGATCCGTTGGGCTTTGCACTGGAAGGTTTCGATCCAATTGGTCGGAAGCGGGAGTTTTATGATTCGAAGCAAAAGAACAGGATTGATACTTCCGGCGTATTGCCCGGAGGCGATCGATTCTCGGGTCCCGAAGAGCTTCGCACATTGCTGCTCAAACGAGATGAGTTTTTTGTACGAACCGTAACAAGCCGATTGCTCAGCCACGCGTTGGGAAGACGTATCGAATCGTTCGATCGTCCCGCCATTGATAAAATCGTTGTCAGCCTGAAAGACAACGACTATCCTCTTGCCGATTTGATCACAGCGGTTGTGGCAAGTGATCTTTTCCAGAACAGGTAGATGATCGTGTTTTGAGTTGTTTATTGATGACGAAGCGACGAAAAAGTATTTTCGCGCCAGCGTGCGGGAGATGGTATAGACCTACCCATTGTTGGGTGGAATGGGCATCACGGCTGGTGAAGGGATGCCACATGATATGGACTCCAAAGTCAAAGAAGGCTGGCTGTGGGATACCTACGGCGAAGGCGTTCGCGATGCGTTGAAGGATGATCCCAATCGGAACGTCAACATGATTCACCGATTTCACTGGACGGCGCAAAGCGAGATCCTGAATGCCTTCAAAGATTATCCGGGAACCTTTGATTTCAGCTTCAAGTATTCTGTGGCACACATGTACTCGATTACCAAGCCGGTCTTTATCCAACCATTGCTTGAGAATATTGCCCCCGGCATGCGGACTTGGCTGACTGTTCGGAATGATGATATCTATACCTTCCGTTTCGGCGACCCGGTGTACGCGCGTGAATATATTTTGAACATGCCTTCGGCGGACAAGTGTGCGGGCTTCTACATGGGGCCGGATGGGTACTGCTGGGGACGTGACTTCCTCGAGCGTAAGCCAGATTCCCAAGTTCGACAGCTCGTCATGGACAAGCAATGGTGTGGACATCACGGGTTTGACCGAAAAGGTTGCGGCCGACATTGAGGTCGCTCGTGAATGGCAGCCAGGCACTCTAAAAGACGATGGCAAACGCGCAGGCGCTGAAAAGGGTTTTCGCAATTGAACTCCCCGGACTATAGTCTTGAACCTCATGACTCTGTCGGCTTGATAGCCTACTTTCGCACCAGGATTACCCAATCCTGATCGTTTTCTTTGAGCCGTTCGCCAAGCATTACAGCCTTTCCACCTCGCACTTGTTTGCGGTCGGCTTTGTCGCGGCGCTCCTCGGTTCGTTGCGAGTGACGCAAACGGACCTCGCTACTGGTTGTTTGGTCCGGTAACAACGGACACTTCCTGCTTTTCGCAGATCCGAGGCGTCAACGCGACGATCAGCGTCGTCTCCGCGTCCGCACCTGGGGTGTTGTCGAATACTCGAGGAATAGCCACGACAATCGACTCTCCAGCGGCAAGCTTCGCCGATGAGCTTACTTCATACTGTTCCGTTGCTGGCACTTGCACCGTGAACGGAGGCTCCGAATCCTTGGAGGTCCTTATTGGCAAGTTCGCGTAAGAGACCTTTCCAATGCTGGATACCTTGACTTTAAAGTCTAAGGTGACGCTGTCGTCATCGCCGGCTTTCGGTGAGAAGACAAAACTCAGCCCGTCTTCCACCACCGAAACGACTGGCTGCATTCTGCCATCGGCTTTCGGATCAACGCCCGTAACAAAGGGATGCTGCACCTGATCCGCTATACCCGCCGTTTGACCATCGAAAAGTGTAACCTTTGGCGCAAGCATGATATTCCCCTTACGGTCAGCCGATACAGTTCGAACCAACTGTGCTAACTCCGCTTCGTCGATACGAGCGGCAATGGCTGGTCCTAGACCTCGGACCTTTAACCCGTCAATCTTTCGACTGGCCCAATCAATGGAGCTAGCAGTTTTGCTGGTGGTTTGAATGAACCTCGCTTCGATCGTAATCTGTTCAGGCTCGCCATCCTTCCAATCCTCCAGTGTCTGCTTGAGCAATTGATGCTCGC
>JANNNN010000399.1:0-1822 GCA_031398555.1 Planctomycetia bacterium
CGCTGCCAGCTCGGTCATCGTCTGAAGTGAAGAAGCTAAGGATCAACCAAGTCAACGCGCCGATCGCAATAAAACTGGCGATTGGAATAACAAGGTTTGTCGAGAGCGTGAGGGCTAACAGCATGTTCTAAACCTTGATGCTAATGATTTTGCGAATAGTGAGAGCGCCAACAAATTGTAGAACCAGAGCACCGCCAAGCAGTTTGCGACCACTTTCGTCGTTAAATAGAACCATGGCGTAGTCACGGTTCAAGTAATACATGGTCACGAACAAAGTTGGCGGCAATGCAAGCAACACGATTCCAGACAAACGACCTTCGCCGGTGAGTGCAGCGATCGTACCCGCGAGCTTGAAACGTTCGCGAATCAGTTTACCGATTTTGTCGAGAATTTCTGCCAAGTCACCACCGGTCTGACGTTGCAGCAACACGGCAGTCGCGAAGAACCGCAAGTCCATGTTTGGAACTCGCAACGTCATGCCTTCAATGGCTTCTTCAAGAGTGATACCCAAGTTCTGTTCTTCGAAAGCCCGTCCAAACTCACGTGAAATCGGCTCTTGCATTTCGGAAGCAACTAGTCCAAATCCTGCTGCCAAAGAGTGACCAGCTCGCAATGAGCGTCCCAGCAATTCCAAGGCTTCGGGCAGTTGGCTGTTAAATTTGCCGATGCGACGACTGCGACGCATAAACAACCAAAAAAGCGGGAGTACACCGGTTGAAAGTGCGAACAGCGGCAATAAATATTTTGGAGTAGGCGTTACCACACAAATCGTTGCACCGACGGCTGCAGAAATCACGCAAATCGTCAAGAACTTGCTGCCGGACATCTGAACGTCAGCTTGTTCGAGTAAGTGAGTGAAGTTACCGATCTTGGCAAGCATTTCGTCGGCAAAAGTTGACGAATCTTCCAGCGGACTGGAGAGTAGACTAGGGCGATCCGGATTGGCTCCTCGCCCTTTACCTTTGGCAGTCATTGCTTGCAGGCGGTTGTTAGCCAAGCTCTCCGAACTTGGACGCAATGCGACTGCGACGCCGCCAACTAAAGCGGCGACGCAAGCGCCAACGGATACCATTATGATAATCGGTAACATGGTCTAACTCTCTAGATACGATTGGGCAATTCAATCAGATACAGCGGTGAACCAATACTCAGATGTACAAAATTAGGCCTTCAAAATTAGGCTTTCATGATTTCGCGTTGGCGGAACGCACTGGCCGGCAAACGTACACCGGACTGCTCGAGCCGTTGCATAAAGCTTGGCCGAACACCGGTGCATTCGAAGTGGCCGTGTGCCTTGCCGTTTTCGTCGATACCGTCCTGCACGAACTTGTAAATATCTTGCATAACGACCGTATCTTGTTCCATTCCAACGATCTCGGTGATGTGCGTTACGCGACGTGAACCACCTTGCAATCGATTGGCTTGAATGATCAAGTTCACCGCGCTTGATATCTGTTGACGAATCGCTTTGATCGGCAGGTCGAACCCTGACATCATCACCATCGTCTCAAGACGTGCCACACCGTCACGCGGATTGTTAGCATGGATCGTTGTTAACGAACCATCGTGACCGGTATTCATCGCCTGTAGCATGTCGAGCGTTTCACCACCACGACACTCACCGATGATGATGCGTTCAGGTCGCATACGCAAGGCGTTTTTCACCAAATCTGTAGCGCTAACACCACCACTGCCTTCAATGTTCTTGGGTCGTGTTTCTAGTCGCACGACGTGGTCTTGTTGGATCGATCACGGATGTTTTTACGCAGCCCGGCTATCTGTCATACGGACTTAGCTTTTCGATCTCGCTTCTCTTCATCCT
>JANNNN010000409.1:0-3356 GCA_031398555.1 Planctomycetia bacterium
GCTTTAACAACAAAGCCAAATTGACCATGAGAAAAGCATATGGATTCAAAGAGTATAAATCCATCGAAATCGCCTTATATCACCAACTTGGTAAGCTTCCCGAGCCAAAATCTACCCACAGATTCTGCTGACGAGGCTTAAAAAGAGGGTCCAGTATCAAGATCGAATGCTATGCGTGCTACCTGAAAAACGTCAGCGGTGAACGGTCGCACTCGGCAAGGGCGACCCACTAAAACCGAAAAACTGACACGTATCACTATGCACATAGCGAAATAACCAGTCGTTGACGCACGCGGGACTGATCGGCGATTGCAAAACCTCAGGCGTAAACTACGCGCCGATTGAATGCGCGGCGGGCTCGGTCGGCAGAACAGTGCTGTCGGATTTGACTAGGTAGTCGAAAATGGGCGACGCCATCAAGGTCGTGACGACGGCCATCACCACCAGAGTTGCGAACAGTTCGACGGTAATTATGCCACGCTGCAAACCGACGTTGATGATAATTAATTCCATCAACCCTCGAGCGTTCATCAAGGCACCAATCCCGAGCGCTTCACGGTTCGTTATCCCCGACGCTCGAGCGGCCAACCAACACGCAATACCCTTTCCGCCAATCGCAGCGACCAACACCAATCCGCAAATCCCCCACAGGTAAACCGAGTTGAGCAAGTCGATTCGCGTGTTTAAGCCCGAGTACGTAAAAAACAGTGGTAACAAAAGTGCAACGGTCAGCGGTTGAATCCGCTCAATCAAATCCCGCTGTATCGCCCCACGCGGCATCATCGCGCCTACCACAAACGCGCCAAAGACAGCATGCAAATGTATCTTGTCTGTAAACCATGCTCCGAGTGCCATACACGCCATGGCAATAACTACACCCGCTTCATTCATCTTGCCATCAGCGCCTATCAGCCAGCGCTGGACAAAATTCAGACCGGGGCGTAGCACCATTATTGCGAAGGCAACAAAGCCTATCCCGCCTCCGATACTCCAGATCGCTCGCGAGGGGTCGTTGTCGAAACTAGCTAGAACGACAGCCAGCAGACACCAGGCCATGGCATCGTCAATCGCGCCGGCGCCGATTGCTACCGTCCCCATCAGCGTCCCGGTTAATCGCTTGAAGTGAATGATTCTCGCCAACATGGGGAACGCAGTTATACACATCGATGCACCGAGAAACATCGTCGCTTCAAACAACGATGTGTTCTCGGGGAATAATTCGGAGTTGTAGAACATCCAATAGGCGAGTCCCGCGCCTAAAAGGAACGGCGTGATCATTCCTGCCAGTGAAACTGCGATCGAGCAAGAGAAATTCTTGCGAATCACATCGACTCGGAACTCGAGCCCCACGATGAACATGTACAACGCTAAGCCCAGTTGCGAAGCAGGAAACAGGTAGCTCTGCGAGTCGCGTGTTTGCTGCGTCTTGTCCCACGGGAAAATCGCATTCTGCCACTCCGGCAACATCAATCCAAAGAGCGAGGGCCCGAGCAGCACTCCGGTAATCATCTCGGCAACAACCTGCGGCTGCCCCAACCGGGCTGCAATGATCCCAACTACACGACATGCAAGCAGAATGACTGCGATCTGAAAGAAAAAATGAACGGCTAGATCTAGATTGGACATCAAAGTTTTGTTTCAAAGTTTCCGAACTACCACCATTTGCCCAACGGCGCTAACTTCGATTTAGAAAGTAGCAGGCTGACGCGGTGTGACGTTCGCAAAAAAGTTCGCAAATTTCAGGCTAGCGGCATTTGGAAAGTGTCGGCTACTTTCTCAAATCGCAGCGTTCGAGTTTAACCGACCAGGGCGAATTTCTACAGGAGCCCGCGGGACGTTCCAAGCGCTAACCAGGCTGCTGCCCATCGGTTATACTGAAACGCACTCCCAATCGTTTGTTGTGCATCCACACACTAATTGCCCTTCGCGCCCCTATAAGGTACACCCATGTCCGCAGTTGCCACTGAAATCCGTGCTTTCACAGCCACTAAGTTTGTCGCCCCGTCGAAGTTTGTTGAATTTTGTAGAAACGGAGGCAAGCCCCTCGGGGGGATCGTCGGTGGACGTAGCGTTAAGGGCACAATGAACGTTACCTTCGAGACCTCAGACCCAGGTTCTCTCGAAGTCTTGGCAACCGTGTGCGAAATGGGGCAAGCTGAAGTTTCCGATGCGGTCGCGGCAGCCACTCGCGCTTTTCACGGCACGGCTGGAAAAGGCTGGCAGAACGCTCCAGCTGAAGAACGTTGCCGACTTGCGATGAAGCTCGTTGAACTCTGCGAACGCGATCGCGATGTCTTACTCGCCTGTGAGATTCTTGACGGTGGAAAGGTTTCTGAGCTGGCTGAAGGTGACTTTACACAGATCCGCGAATGCGCTGAGTATTTTTGCCGTGTTGCCAGAGGTGCTGAAATGGGTGACAGCGTTGCCATGCAAGTGGCTGACGGAGTTCAAGGATTCACTTACCGCGAGCCTTGGGGGGTTGTCGCTGGAATTATTCCTTGGAATTATCCGATCGTCCTTACCGCTTGGTTCATGTTCCCAGCCTTGCTCTCAGGCAACTGCATTCTCATCAAGCCAGCTGAAGATACACCGCTGTCTGCACTCTACATCGGCAAACTCGCCGAAGAAGCGGGCTTCCCAGCAGGCGTCATCAACGTCCTGCCTGGTCGTGGCGAAATCACCGGTCAGTGCATCGCTGAACATCCTGGAGTACGCTATATCTCGTTCACCGGCTCACCGGGAGTCGGACAATCGATCATGCGAACATGCGATCAGCATGGTACTCGTATGAAACGCGAAATGGGGGGCAACGGTTCAGCCATTGTGCTCGCCGATGCCGATCCAGAATTGGTTGCTCGCAAAATCGGTCGCTATACGAATCAGCATTTTGGACAAACGTGCTGTACGATCCATCGCGTGTTCGTTGATAAAAAAATCGCTGACGATTTCATTGATGCGCAGAAGAGTTTCTTCTCGGAATTGAAGATCGGTTATCAAGCTGACGCAGGTACCCAACTGGGCGCAGTCGTCAATGCAACTCAACGATCACGAATTCTGCGAGCTCAGGAAGAGACCTTAGAGCGCGGTGGCGATGCGATCCTAACCGGCGGAGCCGCCGAAGTTGCTGGACGTACGGGCTACTACATTAAACCTGCCTTGTATCGCACTCAGCCGGGCGTTGATTGCAATCCTTCCGAAGTTTTCCACGCATTCGCGACGATCTGCCCAGTCGACTCGGCTGAACAAGCGTTGAAGTTGGCTAACAGTTCGCCGTACGGTCTCGGTGCCAGCGTATGGACTCGGGACATCGAGCAAGGTGTTACGCTCGCCAAACAATTCCGCGACGGCACTTGCCA
>JANNNN010000416.1:0-3255 GCA_031398555.1 Planctomycetia bacterium
CGGTTCGGCTCCACTGAAGATACCGACCGATTGCCCCAGATGTGCTTGAAGATCGATTGAATCGTTCGGTTTGAACCATGTGTCGAGTGCTTTGGCACTGAGAAAACGGTCTAATTTCCAGTGCCTTAGTCGCTCCGTTCCTTCGCCGTCGCTCGCTTCTTCCGTTGCAATGGCATAGATACTCGACTGAAATATTGCAACACCATACGGTTCAACAGTGCGAACTGTTGGAGTGCGACCTGGTACCTGGTATTCGATTTCCAGCCGCCGATGCTCTTGGATAGCTCGGTTGACGGTTTTTAACATCCCTTGATGCTTTTCATAGCTCTTAGTCGGTGTGCCGAGGACATAAAGTGTGCGCCGATAACGCTGGTAATGTTCCCATACTCCGGCGGGCAGTTGTTCGCGGACTTTGTTCCAGAACGATTCAATGCCGATCCAAAATTGGGTACCCACCAACGGCAACATTAGGTCCCGACCCATGGAGAGGGCGATCATCTCGCTAGCCGTGGTCGCAATCTTTTGAAGTCCCTTGTCCGCGCGACTCAGCTTCCACACGCGGCCACGCTGGCTATCTTCGTCGGCAATTGGCATGCCTGCAGCCACGAGCGCTTCGATATCGCGGCGAATACTCCTCACGTGAAGCGAACTGAGTCCGAGTTCTTCGACAACGCTGTTGCGAAGTTCTTCCAGTGTCGCGCCAAATCGCAGCCGCTCGAGCACTTGCAGAATTTTATGTTGGCGAATCAATTGTTCATTGCGTGCCAAGATGAGCCCTCCATGTTGCTATCAACAAACTTCCGTGTTCTCACACTTCTCAGAATAGAACTTCCAGCGCTAGGTTAGTTTTCTGCAAGCAAAAGGCGACACTGTTGCGCTGAAGTATTACCCGCCCGCCGCCTCTTCGAGGACTTCTTCAGAAACGAAAATTGGCAAGTGCGGCGAGAATGTTACTGCAATCGCTATCGCATCGCTGGGCCGCGCGTCGATTTCGACGATTTCGCCATCCTTTTTCAATCTCAGCTTCGCAAAATAGGTGTGCTCTCGCAGCTCGTTGATTACTACACTATCAAATTCGGCACCAAGCTGCTCAGCAATCGACACGATCAAGTCGTGTGTTAGAGGACGAGGCGGGTTGTAATCTTCCTTAACTCGTCGATCAATGCTCGTCGCTTCGAAGATTCCGATCAAAATCGGAAATTGGCGTTCGCCTCCAATCTCCTGCAAGTAAATGACTTGGTTATCACTGATCTCGCTGATAATGATCCGAGCGAGTTGCATTTGTACTGACATCATTTCACATCGCCAGCGGCGAGCCATAAGAGTCGACTTGTCGGCCGCACATCTTCGCAGTCCGACTTCCAGCTGCGATTATAGCATTCCGCCGCCATTTTCCAGCTACCGTAGCTCAGGTCCAGATGTCCCAAGTGGCGTAACCGCCTATGGCACTGCGGTAAAGCGCTTTTCGGCTCCATATCCAGGAGCAAATGCAGCAGAATTTAAATATGTGGCTGGTTTCCTCAGAAACCGGCTCCCGAACCAAGGCCCCTGGCAGTCACCGGTTTTTTTGCGAAACCAATCTGAATTTGCTTTTTCGAAATGACTTACAAGGCGTAGAGTTCGACATAAGCGGCTAGCTGATCCTTCAGCTGAAAATGCCGCTCGACTTGCGCGTAGTTGTTGGCGGCACAGTTGGCTCGCAATACCGGGTCCAATGCCAACTCACGCGTCAAGGCGGTCAGATGCTCGAAGTCACCTGAGGTGGCGATTTGATAGGAAGCAG
This sequence comes from Planctomycetia bacterium, assembly GCA_031398555.1. Lineage (GTDB taxonomy): Bacteria > Planctomycetota > Planctomycetia > Pirellulales > Pirellulaceae > Aureliella. The sequence continues at coordinate 1,784 of JANNNN010000416.1, forward strand.
TGGGCGAATCGCCGAGTAACTGCCGAACTCCATCGACGTCAAATGCGACAAATGGCAACCGTGCAGCCATGGCTTCAAGCAATACGTTGGGCATCCCTTCATAACGGGCAGGCAATATTAAAACTTCGGCGCGATGCATCCATGCCAGGACGTTTGATTGCCAACCAACGACGTGAACCCGTGCCTCGGTCCGCTCCCGTAAACGACTTTCCAGCGGTCCGTTGCCCATCACCACTAGATGATATTTCGGCAATGATGAGAGTAGGGCGTTCGCACGCGTAACAAGTTCTTCGACTCCTTTTTGAGGATGCAATCGCCCAGCGAACAGCAGCACCCGAGCATCTTCAGGCAAGCCGAACTCCGTCCATTTCAGATTCTGGGACGCGGTGATGCTCCGGTCGACAAATCGCAAATCAATCCCGTTGGGTATGGTAATCAGCTTTTCCGGTGCGATGCGTTCGACCTTTTCACAGTGGCACGCAACATCGTCACTAACGCAAACGAGTTTGGTCATCCGACGCGATGACCAACGCTCAAGCCACCATCGCCATCGTTCCGGTTGTCGCACGCGAACGCCACCGAAGACTCGGGCGCCTTTACGGTCGACGGCCAGGGCCGTGATCAAGTTGCCGTGAAACAACATTGACTGAACGATTTCCGGCGAGAACTGACGAAGCTCTGACCTCAGCCAGCCTACGACTTTGGGGAACGACAGCGTTGAACGCGCGCGCCCGGGTGCAATACCGAATGCTACCGGCACTTTATGCGCTTCCAGTTCACGCAGAAAATGATCTTGGCCAGAAATCGGCGGCGGCCCAATAGCGAATACGCGAACATCATGGCCTTGATCGGCTAAGTAGCATGCGAGTTGCGTCAAGCACTTTTCGGCTCCGCCTGGATCAAGTTCAGTAATAACCAGTGCGATTCGCATTGAGGAGCGCAAAAATCTAGCTTGAAGAGACCGTATGTCTTGACGTTCGGCATTTACAATTGGCCGCACTCGTGGAGCGTCTGGATTAAATCTTAGGGGTTGAAGCAGTTTTGGGTGACACACGCAGCCCTAAACCCAAATCTGGAAGCTATCCCTGCGACTTCTCTGCTGTCAAAGATTGTCGCTTGCGTATGTAATCGATCAGGTCTTCGACGGTATCGACAGACATCATGTCGTCCACCGTGATGCCGTACATTTTCTCGATGTCAAATGTCAACTCTGCCATACTCACTGAATCCACTCCGAGCATTGCGAGACTGTCGTCGAGGCTCGGCCGAATCCCGAATTTTTTTTGCAGATAATTGATCAATGAATCTTCGAGCGCATCCACTAGCAGTACCTCTTTCATGACTTTGTCCTAGTGTGCCACATCGATCCGCCGTCGCGACCTTCGGAGGAGGGGTAATTCCCGGCGCACTACTTTTGTCGTGGAGATCCGATTTGGTTTTAAAAAATCAGTGATCAACGGTCGATTTCAAGT
>JANNNN010000418.1:0-1464 GCA_031398555.1 Planctomycetia bacterium
ATCGCGACGCACCGCCATCTTGTCACGTTGATAGGGATGCGGCCCGATCGGCAATCGAATCACATCACGGTCCAACTGAATACGGCCGACGACTACTGCGAGATACTCTTTGTGGACTTCGCGAGATTCGAATTGCTCGGCCAATTTTAGATGTACGCCGTTGCTTTTGGCGATCAAGATCACGCCGCTGGTGTCGCGGTCCAGCCGATGGACGATGCCTGGACGAGTCGGACCACCAACATCGCTTAGTTGTTGGAAACGATGTGCAAGAGCACTTGCTAGCGTTCCGCTCCAATGACCCTTAGCCGGATGCACTACCATGCCAGGCGGCTTGTCGATGGCAAGCAAAGACTCATCTTCAAAGATCACATTGAGCGGAATGTCTTCTGGGACAGGACCGTCAACTGGCGGCGGTGGCAAGTCAACTTCGATTTGTTGACCAACACGAACGCGGAAGCTTGGCTTGACTACTTCACCGTCGACTCTGGCGTGTTGTTCTTGCACAACTTTGCGCAAGAAAACGCGACTGTAACTGTTCAGTAGCAGAGCGAGCATGGCGTCTATACGCGCGCCGTGCTCAGATTCAAGGACAGTATGTTGAAATAGAGTTGTCGGAAGTAGTTCAGTCACACGGAGTCGCAGTAGATGGTTAAATTACTTGGGTGCCGGAGGGGCTTCGACCGCTGGTGTTGCAGGTGCGGTTTCGGTCGGCGTTGCTGGTGCATCGACAACCGGTGCAGCAGGCGTTGTTGCAGCTGGCGTTGTTGCAGCAGGCGTTGTTGGAGCTGGTGTGGTTGGAGCTGGTGTTTCAGTAGCGGATGCAGGCGCCGCGCCTGGTAACTCAATGGTCTTACCATCGGCTCCTTGAAGCGGTGCGGCCGGAGTGGAACTCGTGGTCGACGCAGGGGGGAGCTCTAGTCCACTAGTATTGACTGGTGCATCGAATTTCAGATTTGGACTGGTCGGCGGAACGCCTAAATCTCCAGGCATCTTGGGTGGCATGGCAGGAGCAGGTTTAAGTTTGTCGAACCAAGCGTAAAAGTCTTTGCCCGCTTGGCTGTTGAGAAACGCTACCCGGTTCGTCGCAACTGTGGTAATCGCAGGCTGCAAGCCGGCCGCAATGACTTGCTGATAAAGCGTTTTGGCTTTGTCGATATCGCCGAGAGATTCATGTGCCTGGGCCATTCCCAACTCGGCACGAGCTCTCAATTCTGCATTCTGCGACTTGCTTTTGACGGCTTCGTAGCTGGCGAGAGCCTTCTTTAGCAATTCGACCCCTTGCCCGCGATCTTTGTAAAGTGCGTCGATCCCATCAGCTAAATACTCGTCACCCGCCGTTTGCTCAGCCCAAATAGCGGCCGCGCTACCAGGGTGGTCTGCTGCAATCGCCTTAAAGGACTCAGCGTCCCCGGTATTGAGTGTGAAGTAGTATTCAGTCCAAGCTGCGGCAGCACTTTTCCTTGC
>JANNNN010000428.1:0-4026 GCA_031398555.1 Planctomycetia bacterium
AAGCGGTGAGTCCATTCCACTGACCATCTACGAACCGGGTGAGACAATCGTATTGTCCCAAGGTGGCACACAGCAATATATCGGCCCCAGCGCCTGCGGTAGCAACGTGATCCCAGGTTCAACCTCGGTCATCAGCCTCAACACCGATGACAATCCACAGGGGTTGGGTGACGGGAGCAATACTTTTCAGACGACGCACAAGTTTCGTACGCCTGTAAGCATCAAGGGTGGTAAAGGAAATGATACGATCAGCGTCAGCTCTCCTCAGGCAACGCTGATGGGCGGCGCTGGCGATGACACACTTGAGATCCAATACAGCACTAAGAATTATAGGGCTACGATCCTTGGCGAGAATGGCAATGATCGAATCGTCGGAGGTCGGGGGAACGACAAATTACTCGGTGGCGATGGCGATGATCAATTGATTGACAATGGAAATTTGAACGATCGAGGCTTTGATTCGGCCAACGATCTGGCAGTGGGTGGAGGCGGAAAGGATGTCATCATCAGCCGCGGTGGAAACGATGTGCTGGTCGGCGACTACGACAGTTTGCAAGATCCTCAGCCCACCAGACCATCAGAACAGCGCGAAGATTCTGACTACATCAAACATGGATCGACTGGTCGAGCCACCCTGTTTGGCGATAACAAAGGCGCTGGCGACACGCAGGCCGGAGCCGCGCTTAATACTAGTCGACCTAAGGACGATCGTATCTTCACGCTGAGCCGGGATGCGCAAATTGTCTCGGATTCCAAAGATTCTCTCCGAGGCACATTAGGCACCGTGATCGTCGCGGCCGCGATTAACGATCCCGTGGTCACTGCCAGCACGATCTCGGGTACGGGTTTCGGCGGCATAGGCATCAGTGACGGTAATACGGTTTTGCTCACAGGCACTCAAGGCAATTTGACTATCAATGCGTCGGGGACCGGTTCGACGGTCACCCTGACCGCTACCGTCGGCGGCATACGTCTTCAATTTCGCGAGGATTCGCGCGTTGGCTCAACGTATGAGCTGGTCGGAATTACGCACGTCACCTTCAACGGCTCGGCTGGCATCGATAGTCTGGTGATTGATTACGCTAGCGGCAATCCGTTGCCGCTTGATGGAGTCGCGTTTTTCGGGCAATCTGCCCTGAGAGTCTCTGGTGACTCAGTGGTCTTAATCGGATCCGGCGTGGAAGTAGTGACCGCCGGTTATTCGTCCAGAGCAGAATCTGGTGGCTTTGAGATCGATGGACGATCCGTCAAGACGAGCGGCGTGCAATTAATTGAGCTGTCGAAGATTGCGGCTGTGGGTGTCACCACGCGTCCAGGTGTTGATAACTATCAATTTAGTCCGGTCGCCGCCGGGGCTGCCCAAGTGCCTGGACTGGAAATAACTGGCTCATCCCAATCGATTGCTAGTACACGCTTTCGTTTGAGGGATATTGGCAGCTTGACTTTTGATACGGGAGCTGGTGAGACAACGATTGCCAACGATGCATTGACAATTTTCAGCAGCGCACTCGCAGTTCGCGGATTGGCGGCTTTCCAACTAAGTACGGGCGCAGGTAGCGATACCATTCAAATCAATAGTGCCGATTTCAGACTAGGCAATGGATTGAACTGGACGTTGGATGCAGGGGCGGGTGTCGATCAGTTGAGCGTCAGCGGCGATTCAAATTTTGTCCTCAACGGCGACCTGGCAACTCTTTCAAGTTCTATCGGCGGAACAATTGCGCTTCGCAATTTGACGACCGATCTCGTTCAGTTGACTGGTGGTAATTCCAACAATACGTTCACCATTACCAATTGGCCTGGAACGACTACAATCAACGGAGCAGCGGGAGTTGATACGTTGATTTACTCCGCGCGAGGTGGCACTCTCAACGCTGTCGATGAATTGACGTTTGGGTCTACGATAACGGTAAACAGTGCGGCGAGCAGCGCCATCATGAAGGGACAGTTCGCTATTGGTAGGACCAATGTGACCCTGAATGTGGCGGATGGATCAGCTTCTGTGGACTTATTGATCGATGGCCCAATTCAGGGGTCGTTTGGAGTTATTAAGTCTGGTTCTGGAACCGTCGAGTTGAGCCAACTCGGAGCCTACACCGGGGCAACTACGATTTCCTCTGGCGTCTTGCAAGCGGATGCGGGATTGAGCGGTCCGGTGGTCTTGACCGGAGGCATGTTCAAGGGCAATGGAAATGTCGGCGCATTGTCTGGCACAGCCGGTTTGATCAGCCCTGGCCTCGTTACCGGAAACTTGACCGCACGTGGAAACGTGGTACTGTCGACTCGTTTAGGTATGCAAGCAGACATTCAGAGTACAACTGCGGGTGCGACTATTAAGGGCTACGATGTGCTGAACGTCATTGGCACTCTCAACCTGGCCAGCGCTCCACTAACAGTCAACGTGGGCTTCTCATCGACCGTCGGAAGTTCCTATCGAATCATTGACAACGACGGGATTGACGCAATCGTTGGTACGTTTGCCGGGTTTGCCGAGTCTGCCACCCTAATTGCCAATGGATTTACGTTCCGAATTAGCTATCGCGGCGGCACAGGCAACGACGTGGTGCTGACGCATATCAGCAATACGGCTCCCGCGTTTGTGGGCAGAACAATCACGGGTTCAGTCAACGAGTCTGGTGTAGTAACCGTTTCGGGTAGGATCACTGAGCCCGATGTGGGCGACCTGTTTACGTTGATCGTTGATTGGCATGATGGATCATTGGAGCAGTTTGAATTTGATCCTCGACAAGCGGTGGCGGTGCAGGTATCCCATCGATTCAATGATAATCGCTATCCAGCGACGACAACCGATGGTCAGCCAATTGATCTGACTTGGCGTGATCAACACGGCGCGTCCAACTCCGCTACGCTTTTCACTAAAATTGCCAATGTGTCGCCAACAGTGAACCTAGTTTTGGATGCCAAGGATTCGAAGTTGATCGCGCGCGGGTCGTTCAAGGACCCTGGTCTCGACTCTTGGACCGCAACGGTCAGCTATGGAGACAACAGTCCTAGGCAGCCACTAACTTTGGCGGCCGATGGCAGTTTTCAAATCGACCACGACTATGTGATGGCCGGAAGCTATCAGGTTGTAGTCGAGGTTACCGATGATGATGGCGGCAGTGGGACTGCGATCTTACCTGTCGAGGTGCGGTCAGGCTTTGATTCGGCCTTACGATTCCAGTGGTGGCAGAACATCGCTTCGCCGTTGGATGTGAATTCAGATGGGCAGGTTACGCCGCTGGATGCTCTGCTGGTGATAAACTCGCTCAATGAGCGAGGTTCCTTCCGATTTTCTGAGCTACCGCATGCCCTAGCTCCGGCAAATCCTCCATACTTGGACGTAAACGGCGACTTCAAGGCCTCGCCGCTTGATGCACTGTTGGTGATCAACTTTCTGAATCAGCTAGGCGGGGAAGGCGAGAAAAGTTCATCGCATGAGAAAGATTTCGACTCATTAGATTGGCTGGCACTTGATCACTTAAGTCGTAGCCGAAGGCTCAGGGCAGCTCATTAGCCCAATCATCACTAAACTCATGCCAATCGGTGGCAGGCTTAATTCGCGTCAATTCGATTGCCGCGAGACGTTCGTCTTTCTTCAGCACTTCCACTTCGAATAGATGTGATGCGCGAGTGTTCTGACCGAGCAGTGGGCTAACGACTGGCCGAACACAGAATTACGCATGATTTTCCTGAAGGGCCTTCGATTGCGATGCTCCGTGCGGCGGATAGGAATTGGAATCCGCACCAAGCCGCGCACATCGGCACGATCGACTTCTCCGCCTACTGCGTCCACGACGGGAAGGACGCTTCGTTCGTCATCGCTTATCCGGCGACTTCGGCTCGGCGACCGAGAGTGTCACGAATCCCAAGACGCGCACCTGGACCGACTCTGGCACGATTACCGCGAAGAAACCCGACATCGCGCTCAGCTTTCATCGCACACACACTACTCCCGCCAGACCCACACAAACTCGAAGTCCCTGACGGCTGGGGCACATGGGCCATCGTCTGCCGCCCCGATTC
>JANNNN010000430.1:0-1394 GCA_031398555.1 Planctomycetia bacterium
CGTCGTCCACCAAATTGTCGCTCTTAAGTGGTCGGACGATTGCGAACTTGTTTTTTGAAAATAGCACCCGCACCCGCAACAGTTTTTCGCTTGCCGCCAAACGGCTTGGCGCCGATACGATTGAGTTTTCATCGAGTGGATCCTCGACGTCGAAAGGCGAGACATTTATCGATACCGCCAAAACAATTGAGGCGATGGGCGTTGACGCAGTGGTCGTTAGGCACGCAACACCAGGCACTTCGCACTTACTATCGACTCATTTGAATTGCTCCGTTCTAAACGCCGGCGATGGACCGCATGAACATCCAACTCAAGGCCTCCTCGACATCCTGACAATCCGCCAAAAGCGGGGTCGGATCAAAGGCCTAACAGTCGCATTAGTAGGTGACATTGCCCATAGCCGCACCGCTCGGTCGAACATCTGGGGGCTGAAGAAACTTGGGGCGCACGTCATCGTTTGCGGCCCAGCGACTTTGGTCTCGAAGAAATGGGAGCAGCTTGGTGTCGAAGTCGCTTACAATCTCGACGAGATCTTACCACGCTGCGACGTCCTTAACCTGCTCAGAATACAGTTCGAACGCCAAGCGACTCGACCTTTCCCGTCCGTTCGCGAGTACGCGTTGCTGTATGCAATGAACTCGCAACGAATGCTCAAGAGCAAATCCGATATTCTTATCATGGCCCCAGGTCCGATTAACCGAGGAGTCGAACTGACGCCGGAAGTTGCCGACGGCCCGCATTCGGTGATCTTGCAGCAAGTCAGCAATGGGATCTCGATTCGCATGGCCGCATTGTGGCTAATGCTTGGGGTGGATGGGGGATCCATTTAATGGAAGCGAATCGTAATACGAGTTGGCTGATTGAAAATGGGCGCATCATTGATCCATCGCAACGCTTGGATCGCGTCGGTCGCTTGCTTCTGATCGGTGGCCGCATCGCTGCCCTGGATCCGCTCGACGGCGACGTCCCTGCCGACTGTTCAAGAGTCGATATAAATGGTTGTGTTCTTGCACCGGGCTTGGTGGATATCGCAACGGAACTAGGTGAGCCAGGGCTGGAGGAAGACGAAACAATCGCTACCGGTACGATGGCCGCACTGGCCGGTGGTTACACTTCGCTTGCATGCTCAGCCAGTACCGATCCACCGATAGACACTGCCAGCGATGTTGAATTCGTGCGACAAAAAGCAGCGAAGGCGGATAACGCACGCGTTTACGTAATTGGTTGCGTTAGCAAAGGTCGCGGCGGGGAAGAGTTGGCTGAGATCGGGTCGCTGGTTGAAGCGGGCGCGATTGCACTCAGTGATTCGCCATTGCCAATGGGGAACACAGCCCTTCTTCGCAAAGCCCTAGAGTATTGTTTGATGTTCAATCGACCCATCATTGATCGTCCCG
>JANNNN010000434.1:0-4827 GCA_031398555.1 Planctomycetia bacterium
TAGTGTCGCCTTTCGCTCCGAGAAAGTAGCGCTGAGTTAATCTGAGCATAAATCGTTGACGAAACCTGACTAGTAATCCGTTTTGCGATCAACGATAATTGATGTCAAGAAGCTGAAGCAGCTGAGCACTGTTTTACCCTCTCACCTCTCCACATCCCACCCACTAAAGCTCAGGGGGCATCCACCCAACATGTCTAATCACAATATCAATCGTAGATCAGTCTTAGCTGGCTCTTTAGCAGTTGGCGCGGCTTGGACTTTTCCTCAATCGCGAACCAGCGCAGCGATGGCAAACGACGAAGTGCGAATGGGATTCATCAGTTGCGGTGGCCGCGCGGGCGAACACTTGCAAGTCTTTGGCAAGATGAACGGCGTGAAAGTTGCCGCACTTTGTGATCCCGACTCTCGGCGTGTGGCAAGCAAGAAAAAAGATCATCCGGACGCGAAGACTTTTGAAGACCTACGCAAGCTCTTAGACGACAAAAATATCGATGCGGTCCTGGTTGCAACTTCAAATCATTGGCATTGCTTAGCTGCGATTTGGGCCATGCAATCCGGAAAAGATGTCTACGTTGAAAAACCGCTTTCGCATTCTCAATGGGAAGGCGATCAAACTGTCGCTGCGGCTCGGAAATACAATCGCATTTGTCAAGTTGGAACGCAGCAGCGATCTGACCCGATGCAAGCTCAAATCAAGAAGTTTTTGCATGAAGACAAGGCCCTGGGCAAGCTGCTCAATTGCCGCGTCAATCGTTACGGCGTGCGCGCGTCAGTCGGAAAAACTGAAAAGCCACTCCAAATCGATCCATCCGTAAACTACGACCTGTGGCTCGGACCCGCACAAGACTTGCCGATCCATCGCAAAGAACTGCAATACGATTGGCACTGGAACTACAACACTGGTTCGGGCGAAATGGGGAACTGGGGCGTTCATGTCCTCGACGACGCTCGCAACAATGTTTTCCTCGACAAAGTCACATTGCCACGGCGAGTCATGGGTGGAGGCGGTCGTGTGGTCTGGAACGATGATGCCGAGACACCGAACGTCCATTTTGTTTACTTCGATACGGGCGAAATCCCGACGCTGATTGGCCTTAGTAACTTGCCCGAAGCTCCCGGCAAAAACAACCCGCCCAAGGTCAAAGGACCAGGGAGCGGTTACGTTGTTCAGTGTGAGGGTGGTCGCTTCGAAGGGCAGCGCGGACGGGCGGTTGCTTACGACCAAGACGGAAAGGAGATGCGGTCATTCAAGGGCAACAGTGGCGGGCGACTTCATCAAGAGAATTTTATCGAAGCCGTGCGACGCCGCGATTCAGCTCTTTTGAATACGGATGTTTTGGTAGGTCATCATTCAACCGGCTGGTGCAACATGGCCAACGTTGCCTATCGGGCTGGTTCGCAGTACACACCTGACGCGGCGGCTTCGCTTGCAAAAGAGGTGCCAGGCTGGGGCGAATTGATTGACGAGATGAAGCAGCACTTGGCGGCTCACTCGATTGATATTAACAGCATGGACATCCGACTCAGCCCCATGCTGGAAATTGACCTCGCATCCGGTCAGTTCACTGGAGCTCACGCTGACAAAGCGAATGTGTTCCTGAAACGTGAGTATCGCGCCCCTTACGTCGTGCCTCAAATTGCTTGAAGCAACCCGTAGCTGGTTTCACGCTGTTTTCACGATAATGTGTAGCTGGTTTCGTGAGAAACCGGATCTAACACACCGGACAAAAAAACAGCAAAAAGCGCTTGTGCTTTGTCTAGTTTCAAACGAAACCCGCTACCTTTCCTACCTTGGGGCCGATGTCATGTTTCGATGCTTCCTTATACTGACGGTGCTTCTGCTTACGACAGCGGCGCGTGGTCAGGAAAAGCCGCAGGAAAAGTCCATCGGGCTTGTTGAGACCCCGACGTTTTCTTCAGAGCAGATCGAATTCTTCGAGTCCAGCATTAGACCACTTTTGGTGCAGCACTGTTACGCTTGCCACAGCTCAGACGCGCCTGAACTACAGGCTGGTCTATACGTCGATAGTCGCGAATCGTTGCTAAAAGGTGGCGAATCAGGAGCGGCTGTCGTTGTCGGAAAACCCTCAGAGAGTTTGCTGATCTCGGCGGTAAAATATCAAGGCAGCGAGATGCCGCCCGTTCGCAAACTGGAGCCAAGGCAGATCGATGCGTTAACCAAATGGGTTGAGATGGGTGCGCCCTGGCCGCAAGTCACTTCATCGCCGGGCGTTCCCACCGCAGAGTCGAAAAAGGATTGCTTCACCGCCAGATCATGACTTCGGCTACATACCAATTGAGTGGCGATTACAACGAGCAAGTCTTCAAAGCGGATGGTGACAATCGCTTTTTGTGGCGGATGAGTCCTCGGCGAATGGATGTCGAAGCATGGCGAGACTCGCTGCTTGCTGTTACAGGTGAACTTGAGCGATCTCTCGGTGGTCCAGCCTACTCTAATATCACTGAGACAAAACGCCGAACGCTTTATGCTAAAGTGGGCCGCAACGGCGATGCCTTTGGGTCGGATATTTTCTTGCGGCTATTCGATTTTCCACTCATGCGGGCAACCGTCGAGCAACGACCCAGTAGCATCGTCCCTCAGCAGTTTCTGTTCTTCATGAATAGCAGCTTTATGGTGGAGCGAGCTAAAGCCCTAGTGGGCAAGCTACACAAAATGAGCGACTCGAATGAAGGACGTATCAACTACGCGTACGAGTTACTCTTTATGCGAAGCCCTGACCCGGAAGAGATTGAAATTGGTTTGCAGTTTGTCAATTCTGCCAGCGATGGGAGTGAGCTTTCCAGTTGGGATCGCTACGCGCAAGTGTTACTAAGTTCCAATGAATTTATGTTCGTAAGGTAAACAGATGTTTCACCGCAATCCACGTCAACCAATCGACAGGCGCGATGCACTTCGACAACTCGGTGCCGGCTTTGGAACACTCGGCTTGGCGGGTGTGCTGGCCCAGTCGAACATGCTTTCTAATTTCGCAAACGCGTCGCCCGCTACCGGCTTGGATTCTCCGCTAGCCCCTAAGGCTCCGCATTTCACGCCCAAAGCCAAGCATGTGATCCAGTTGTTTATGCCCGGAGGGCCTTCGCAAGTCGATACGTTTGACTACAAGCCGCAACTCGCAAAGCACGCCGGTGAACGCCCCGAATCGGTCGATCGCAAATCGCTGCGCAATACGAAGATGGGGCTGATGCCGTCGCCCTACTCATTCAAAAAATATGGACAATGCGGCAAGTACGTCAGCGAGATTTTTCCACATGTGGCTGAACTAGTCGATGACATTTGCTTCATCCACTCGATGCACACCGATACGCCTGAACATGCCAGCGCCATGATGATGATGAACGCGGGGCACCTACAACCAACTCGTCCCAGTATGGGATCCTGGCTGGTGTATGGATTGGGGACTGAGAATCAGGACTTACCTGGCTTTATCTCGATGAGCCCCCGGGCACAGCCTCGCAACAAACTAGCCAACTGGGGAAATGCATTTCTGCCTGGGGCTTACACCGGAACTTATGTGAACATTCACGACATGAAGCCGGAGCGCATCATGCAGGATCTGAAGAACAACTGGTTGCCGAAATTGGATCAACGTCATCAAGCGGATTTGTTGACCAAATTGAATCAATTGGATCTCCAGCGCCCCAGCGTCATGATCCACCTGCACGCAACCATCTTGCACTTGATGGGCTTGGATCACGAGCGATTGACATATCGCTACAGCGGCCGTGATTACCGTTTGACCGACGTGCATGGGAAAGTCGTTAAGGGCATCGTCGCGTAACATGCGTAGCCGCCGTTGTCGGCCGTACGCTTGGTTGTCATTACTTAACCTGTTTGTAACCGACGATTGAATAGGGCCGCGCATCATCACCGACCAACTCTACGGTCTGCAGAGTACGAACATTCGTTGAGTACACCAGATAAGGTGTTGGATGAATCTTGGATCGACCTAGAAAGCACCGTGTCACAGACTGCGGTAACAGGTGACGCAGTCTATCGATCCCTTGTCGCGACAATCCCGTATTGCAGAGTCTAATTAAAGGTATGTCTTTTAAATTTGCAAGCAAAGAAACTGACTTGTCGTTGAACCTAGCCCATTGCAATTCTGCGACAGTTATTTCTCCCTCATCGCTAGTTTCAATGAGTACGCCGAGATCAGCAAGTCCAGGCAAGCTGGCATGGGACCGAAACAAAGCGTTAGCTAAGTTCAGCGCTTTGCTCAGCGATATACTGAAGGGCTTTGTCGCTAATGTCTTTACGGCACCAGCCTCCGGCCCAGCGGATTTTCTGTACGGCGGTGTAGGCGTTCAACTTGGCGATGGAGATCGATTCACCGAGAGCGGTGACACCGAGGACGCGGCCGCCGTCGGTTAAGATTGTATCGTTCTCAAGCCGCGTACCGGCATGGAAGACTTTTACGTCGGTGAGTGCGTCCGCTGCGTCGATGCCAGTGATGGGTCGGCCTTTTTCGTATTCGCCGGGATAACCTTGGCTGGCCATGACAACGCAAATCGCTGGCCGGGTATCCCACTCGGGTGCATCGATTTGATCGAGCTGCCGATCGACAACGGCCTCAAGGATGTCCATCAGATCGCTTTTCAAGCGCATGATAAGCGGCTGGCACTCGGGGTCACCGAAGCGGCAATTGTACTCGAGCACTTTTGGACCCGACTGTGGCGTGATCATCAAGCCAGCGTAGAGCACGCCGCGAAACGGCTTGCGATTGCGTTTCATCGTATGAACTGTGGGGACGAGCACATGCTCTTCTCGTCACCTCGCCCGACCCGTCGCCGTCGCCGTCCCCGGCC
>JANNNN010000458.1:0-5433 GCA_031398555.1 Planctomycetia bacterium
GTATTTGCCCGGTGCGCCCGATCGAGTGTTTCAACTGCGTTGGCTCGGCTGGTTGATGGCTTGGATTGCTGGCAGTCTATCGCTGGAGTGGCTTGCACGTCGACTCCACCGGTTGGCCTGAGTGTAGAGCAATTGCCCTGATTCGTTAAACCAGTAGACTGCTGAGATGGTTTGATTGGCAAGTTTGAGTATGTAAGAAAGTTCTGACAAAACGAAATGACATTGGTTACGGAACGATCTTTCAAATCTATCTTGGCGTCAAGTGTTCTACAATATGACCACTTCTTGCTTGCAGGCAGATCTTGGCAACGGTTATACTACAGTTCTCGCCTACCACCATCACCCACCTTGCGTGAGCCCAAATGCCGTCGAATTGGCCCAGGTTGATTGTCGCCAGTCTATTGGCGATTCATGTTGTCGTCACACACGGTCGGGAACCGATTGACGCGGATAAATTGGATTTCTTTGAAACCAAAATTCGACCCGTGTTGGTTGAGCATTGTTACGAATGTCATTCAAGCCAGTCATCAAGCGTCGAAGGGGAATTGAGGCTCGACTCACGCGATACGCTGTTAGCCGGTGGTGCTACAGGCCGTTCGTTTGTAGCAGGCGATGCAAACAGCAGTTTGTTGGTCAAAGCGCTGCGCTACGATGATTTGAAGATGCCACCTGAACGCCGCTTGTCCGATGAAGTCGTTAAAGATTTTGAGCGATGGATTAACGACGGAGCAGTCGACCCACGTATTGACTCGGCACCGCGCCCCGAAGCAAGCAATGCCTCCATCGACTGGAACGAAGCACGAGAGTTCTGGTCGCTCAAGTCACCGGTGCAATCGGTCTTACCTGTGGTTCTAGATATGGCTTGGCCGCAGACTCGAATCGATCATTTTATTCTTGCTGAGATCGAAGCGAATTCGATGACTGCCAGCTCCCCTGCTGACCGTTATACCCTTGCGCGACGAACGGCTTTTGATCTGACTGGACTGCCGCCGTCGTTCGATGAAGTTGAATCGTTCTTAACTGACGATGCACCGGATGCACTTCCGCGGTTCGTTGACCAGCTGATGGCTTCAACGGCCTTTGGTGAGCGGTTTGCGCGGATGTGGTTGGATTTGGCGCGCTATGCAGAAGATCAAGCGCACATTGTCGGCGATGATCGTTCGCTGTGCTATCCGAATGCGTTCATGTATCGCGACTGGGTCATCGAGGCCTTCAATAATGACTTACCGTATGACAGCTTTGTGCGTCAGCAGTTGGCGGCCGATCAAGTCGATGGACCTGTGGAGCCGGATTTGCGTCCGCTTGGTTTTCTGGGTGTCGGACCCAAGTACTATCAACGTGGTTCTGCCGCGGTCATGGCCGACGAGTGGGAGGACCGAGTTGACGTCGTGACGCGCGGTTTGTTAGGACTGACCGTTGCATGTGCTCGCTGCCACGACCACAAGTACGACCCGATTCCGACCAAAGATTACTATGCATTGGCAGGGGTCTTCGCCAGCACGCAGATGTTCAACATGCCTCTGAAGCCGGACGCGGAGAAGAAGGACTCTGGCGAAGCCAAGAAGGCTGAAGAATCGCTGCATATCGTTCGCGACGGCAAGCCACAGGATTTGCAAATCGCGCTTCGAGGCGATGTGAAACGCAAAGGGGATCTGGCGCCTCGACGCTTTTTACAAGTAATTGCATCTGAGCAGTCGTCGAATTGGGGTATGGGTAAATCCAGTGGTCGTCGAGAACTTGCCGAGGCCATTGCGCAGCCGACCAACCCTTTGCTTGCGAGAGTTTTCGTCAATCGAGTATGGGGAGCGCTGATTGGCAAACCGCTAGTCGCTACGCCCAGCAATTTCGGTCGACTTGGCAGCCCTCCGAGTCATCCTGAGTTACTCGACGATCTCGCTGTCAGGTTTATGCAGTCCAATTGGTCCCTTAAGTGGTTGATCCGCGAAATTGTTCTCAGTAGCACCTACCAGCAATCAAGCCTCGCGCAATCAAGCCTGGCGCAGGCGAGCGAAGTGGATCCTGAAAACGTTTGGGTAGCTAGAATGAATCGCAAGCGATTGTCCATCGAAGGCTGGCGGGACGCCTTGCTCGCATCTTCCGGTAATCTTCAGCGAACGGTTGGCGGGCCAAGCATCAACCCACAAAATCCAGATGAACATCGTCGTACGTTGTACAGTGAGATCAGTCGACTGGAAGTGAACAAGATGCTTTCACTTTTCGACTTTCCAGATCCCAACGCTCACGCTGAGCGGCGGGCCAATACAACGACCGCACTGCAAAAACTATTTGTACTGAATAGCTCGTTTATGCTAGCCCAGGCTAGAGGCTTGTCGAGCTCAGTTGGTTTGCCGTTGAACAATCCAGATGAAGGCGGCTTACCGAGTAACACCAACATTCGCGTGGCGCTCGACCAATTGTACCGTCGCGTGCTCGCTCGCTCGCCGCGTGAGGACGAAGCAAAGTTGATGACAGATTACTTGACGAGTGGGCTTTCAACGACTGACATCGGTCAGTTGCAATCGCGGTGGGTTGAGGTCTCGCATGTACTGCTTGCAAGCAACGAACTCTTATTTATCGATTAGCATTTAGTAGCCTAGGCTTCCAGCCTGGGGGATTCCACCTACCTCTTTCTCCCACCCCACAAACGACCGCCCCTCAACAAGGACGCCCAAAATGCCCCCGCCAAATCACGACTACAGCCGACGTCGATGGCTGAATTCCGCAGGGGCCGGCGTCGGCATGTTGGGATTAGCGAGCGTATTAGGCAACGCGCAGGCCTCCCCCTTGAGCGCCAATGTTCTGCACCATGCTGCACGAGCCAAACGGGTAATTTTCCTGTTCATGAATGGTGGTCCTTCGCACGTTGATACATTCGATCCCAAGCCGATGCTTGCCAAGCATGCCGATCAGGTTCCGGCCAGCATGGAAGACCGCAAGATCAACGCTGGGTACATGCCGTCGCCGTTTCGTTTTCAGCAGCACGGTGAGAGCGGCATCGCGATGAGCGAATTGTTGCCGAACCTCGCCAAGTGCGCGGACGACGTGTGTGTGATTCGCTCGATGCATACCAACGTCCCAAACCACGAACCCGGTTTGTTGCTGATGAACTCGGGGCATCAACAACCAATTCGCCCAAGCCTCGGGTCGTGGGTCAGCTATGGACTGGGGACTGAGAATGAGAACTTGCCTGGGTTCGTCGTGCTCTGCCCAGGCTTGCCCGTTGTCGGACCTCAGTTGTGGAATAGTGCTTTCTTACCGGGCGAATTCCAGGGAACGGCTGTCAACACAAATGATATGCAAGTCGATAAGTTGCTTGCAAACTTGCATCATCCGACGCTTTCACGCGGCAAGCAGCAACAGCAATTGGAGCTGCTCAAACGCATCAATGAACTTCATTTAGCTACACGTGGAGGTGAAGACCAAGCCCTCGAGTCTCAGATTCGCGCTTGCGAATTGGCTTTCCAAATGCAGCGTGAGGCAAGCGATGCCTTTGACATCAGTCGCGAACCGGCTTACATGCATGATCAATACGGCAAGAGTACCTTTGGTCGCAGTTGTCTGCTCGCCCGACGATTGGTTGAGAGCGGCGTTCGCTTCGTGCAGGTGTATTACATCAGCGAAAAGAACAAGCAACCGTGGGACACGCATACTGATAACGATAATCAGCATCGCAAGTTGTGCGCTGACAGCGATCGCGCCAGCGCGGCACTCATTATGGACCTCAAAGCTCGCGGATTGCTCGACGATACGCTCGTTATCTGGGGCGGCGAATTTGGTCGCACACCGTATGCGCAAAAAGACAAGGAGAACAAAAACCCTGGTCGCGATCATCATAACACGGCGTTCAGCATGTTTATGGCTGGCGGCGGTGTGAAATCTGGTTTGACTTATGGCGAGTCCGACGAGTTCGGCATGCATGCGATTGAGAAGCGCGTTCACATTCACGACTTGCACGCTACGATTCTGCATTTAATGGGAATCGATCACACTCGGCTTACCTATCGCTATTCCGGTCGCGACTACCGTTTGACCGACGTCAGTGGCAAGGTCGTCAATGGAATTGTTGCCTAGGACCAAGAGGTCAAATTGCGAGTGGATTTGAAATTCGAGATCTGAGATTTGAGATCTGAAGCCTGCCTTTTGGGTATTGCAAAACGAAGTTTTCGGCAAGTCAAGTCAATAAATTCTAGGTTTCGCGTGGGGCATCGTCTGGTTTTTGTTTCACACCCGGTCCCTCGTGAGCTTGTCGGAATTGCGATTGGAAAGTTAAATACATCCTTTCGAAAAGTCGACATTTGATTCCACAGGCGAAGTAGCATGGATACCCGTACGATTACCCCCGCACGATTGGCAGAAAGTGTCATTGCCGTCCCTCCACTGGCTCGCAATGCGGGATTAACGATCGATAGGACTGAAAACCAGCGTTTGGTACGATACATCGAAGCGGGGGGCGTAAACACGTTGCTGTATGGCGGAAATGCGGTGCTCTACCATACCCGAATCAGCGAATACGCTCTGCTGATGCAAACACTTACCGAAATCGCGGGACCGAATACGCTGATAGTTCCCTCCGTTGGGCCAGCTTTCGGAACCATGATGGATCAGGCGGAAATCCTGCGGGACTTTGCGTTTCCTACGGTTATGATTTTGCCACAACGAGAAATCGCGGACGAGCACGGCATCGCGTCGGGTGTTAAGCGATTCGTCGATATCTATGGTAAGCCAATTGTGCTTTATCTCAAACACGATCGTTGGCTATCACCTGAAATCGTGGGTAAGATGTATCGCAGTGGAATCATCAGTTGGATTAAGTACGCGGTAGTCCGTGAAGACACAAGTATGGACACCTACTTGCGAGAAGTGCTTCAGCAGGTGCCGAGCGAGATTGTGGTTAGCGGTATTGGCGAGCAACCGGCCATCATCCACTTGAGAGACTTCGAAATCGGTAGCTTTACAAGTGGTTGCGTCTGTGTGAACCCCAAACTTTCAATGGACATGTTGGCGGCTATCAAACACGGCGACTATCAAACTGCTGAAATGATACGCCAGCAATTCTGTAGACTGGAAGATCTTCGCAACGGCATACAGCCGATCCGAGTGCTTCATCGCGCGGTCGAATTGGCGGGAATTGGGAATACAGGTCCGATGATGCCAATGCTCGGCGAACTGGATGCGGCGCAGACCAGTCAAGTGGCCAGCGCTGCTGTGGCGCTTCGCGCCATATAAAAACTAATAATAAATTCGTATAGGAACATATATTATGCCTGCTTTAACTGATGAAGGCCGCCGGGCCGTTGATGGTCTTGTTCAACGACATGGATTTTCTCAAGAGGCGACTGAACACATGCTCGTGGCTGTGCTGAACGGCAACGGCCAGATGGCTCAATTCGGCCACCCCGATTTTGGCGGTTCGGGGCAATGGATGCGCGGCGG
>JANNNN010000490.1:0-3599 GCA_031398555.1 Planctomycetia bacterium
GTCAAACATGTCGGAAGGTTGAAAGGGACGACGACCATGCCAAGTCTCCCATAAAACAATTGCCAGCGAATAAAGATCCGATCGACAATCGAGATCCTCAGCCCGTCCTTCCGCTCGAGGATCAGCGACCCGAAGTTGTTCTGGCGACATGTAAGCGAGCGAACCACCAAAGTGAACTGCAGCGCCCGCGCCACCAGCTGTGCCACCGAAGCTGACGTTGAAGTCCGCCAACTTGGGAACACCTGCAGCCGTCAATAGAATGTTTGCAGGCTTCACATCGCGGTGCATGATGCCCCGTTCGTGGGCGGCAGCCAGGCCTTCGGCAAGCTGTATTCCCAACCAAGCGACTACCCGCGGCCAATCAAGGCTTGCAAGTTGCTCGCGCTCGGCCGAGTGCTCGGGCAATTGTTGACCAGCGGTTAGTAGCGCTGCGTTAACAGTTTCTAACAACGAGTTGCCACTAAGTTCATCTGCGGGTGAATTGCATGTCGATTTGATTGCTTCGGACAAAGTGCCACCGGGCACATACTGCATATACAACAGAATTGCGTCCGGCGTTGTGATACGCCGTTGATCGTATAAACGAACGACGTTGGCATGATCAAGCTGCGACAGGGCGAGCGGTTCATCGCTGCCGTGCTGGGATACTTTCAAAGCCACAAGCCGCTGTATGGACAACTGTCGCGCGAGATAGACACTGGCAAATGCGCCTTGGCCAAGCGTTCTTACAATTTGGAAATCATCCACAGTAAAGCCTGGCAAGAATACCGGAGGCTTGCCCAACGCACTCGTCGAGCGGCGTGGACTTTGACGTCCTAAAAACTCGGCAATGATTCCGTGCAAGTGCGGAAAGCGATCGCTGTAATCTTCTATACTAGGTGTCTCACCCGCAGCCCGTCGAATCTGAATTTCTTCCAGCACCAAGTCGAACGGAATCTGGTGGGCTGTGTAGAGCGGCTCAAGAATATCGCTATAGAAATCTAACGATCGCATTAGGCCTGCATCAGAAGCTTGGGCCATATCAAACTTGACGAGCTCCGACAGAATTAATCGTTGCGCAGGGGGCGAACATTCCGGTAGCAAATCGACCAATTGCTGCGGATCGCTGACCGGCGCAATATCCGCCGCGAGCATCAAGCACGCGTCAAGATGCTCGAAGGTGACGATAATCGTCTCTTCAACGTTACTGCTCATCCTAGACAAATACTCCGGCAGTCGTGGCAAGCGATTCAGATATAAAAGCGAGGTTTTCGCTGCGACAGCTTATATTTCATTAAACGATAGCAATGTGCAGGCGCACGCGAAAGCGCAAACTGTGGCCGGTACCGCATTATACCACATCAACGGAGAAACGCAGGAAAGCCACTTCTGAACCCTCGCAAAAGGGACACTTCCGGGGCGTGTTGTAACAGATTTCACAAGAATCGGGGAAAGCTTCGCATTTCTATTCAATCGGTTCTTTCCCAAATTATAGGTCCAAACGTGGCTGTTCACAAACCTTAAGACTTCCCTGGCTGCACGGCTACCTCAACAATGGTGTCATCAGCCCCAACATCTAATCTAGACAAAGCACCACCAGGGTGTCGGACTGCCACTTTCTGACTGGACGCGAGTCCAAAATTTCTGATATCGATTCAACCAGCGAAAGCTGATGATTCATTTTGGAAAGCTAGACGGATGAAACGTCGAATCACGACTGCGATACTTCTACTTGCTATTTGGACGAGTGTATCGTCGACGGCGGATTTGCGTTCGACTGAGCCCACAACACAATGGGTCACGCAGCGACAGGTGGGTCGATTTCATATCCACAGCGACTTTGAATTGGCCTCCAACGAACCGCTATTCAGCGAACTAGGCAATTTGGCCGTTGAAGTGTCACGATTGCTGTCAATGCCGACCGCCGATCGACCCATTCACGTCGTTTTATTTTCCAGTTCCAAAGAGTATACACGGTATATCAAGAATTATTTCCCAACCGTTCCCGATCGTCGAGCACTATTCATTCAACATCGCGGCCTAGGCATGCTGTTTGGTCACTGGCATTCCGATGTACGAACCGATATTCGCCACGAAGTCGTTCATGGTTTGCTCAATGACCAATCAAGCCCCCTACCTCTTTGGTTGGACGAAGGCTTGGCCGAGTATTTTGAAGTGCCCGAAGCGTCGCGGATGTCCGGCAATCCACACCTCATTTCAGTAATGCAAGGTCTCGATCGCGACTACGTTCCATCCTTATCCGACTTAGAACAGGTTGGTTCAATTGAACAACTAGGCGCTGACCAGTATCGCGACAGTTGGGCGTGGGTTCATTTTCTTTTGCATCGTAAACCACAAACCAGGCAGCACTTGGTCAAGCAGTTGGCAATGCACCGCGAGAATCAAGTTACTTTGCCCTTGTCCAGAATTATCGCTATTGAGTTACCCAATTGGCGGGTTGAGTTTATCGAACATTTTCGGGCGTTGAACAAAACAACGGTTGGGGGTAGAGCGATACAGTGAGTCGCCGCTGGCCATCTCAAGCTGAAAGCCAAGGCTACCTCTCGGCCTGGATGAGAGGACGTCCTGAAGTACGGTGCGTCGAGCTTGCTGCCGAGATATGCTCGGCAGGAGCCTCGTTCTCCCGATTTATTGTTTGCTACCGACTAGGCAATGCTATTACCCCAACGGGGTTGTGTCATCTCGAATCTTTCATGGTGAAATCCCGTTGGGGGAGATTTAATCATTATTGCCCGGACCGGTTTCTCACGAAACCAGCTACTTTTCGTCGTCCAAAATGCTTAACAGCGTTTGGCGTTGCCTAAGTCAAATAGCGCAACCAGCTAGTGGCGGGCCTTACAGAACTCTAGGGACGAATGCCTACGGTTATTGCCAACTGCCTGCCAATGGCCGAAAATGCAAAAGTGAAGAGATTTGTATTTAGCGAAACACCCACTCACCATTTTGATATTGGAACCAAGCATGTCCAACGCTTCCATCGCCAGCCTTGTTGCTAGTGGTACCAACCTCTATCTCGATTCAATCGATCCGGCTCTGGTAAAGCAAAATTTGGAGTGGGGCGCAGTCGGTGCGACTAGCAACCCGATTATCATCGCAGCTCTCGTTGAGACAGGCCGTTTTGATGAACCTCTGGCAAAACTGATCGCTTCAGGAAAAAGTGATGCTGACATCGCATGGGCGTTGACAGACCAATTGGTGAGTGACGCTCAAGCGGCTTTTTTGCCAACGTGGAAAAGAACGAAGGGTAACGCTGGCTGGGTCAGCTTTGAATTGGACCCGCTGATCGAAGATATCGAATTGAACTTGCCCCATGCTGAACGAGTCGAACGATACATAGCGCTCGGTAAGCAGTGGTCTGCTGGCCATCAGAATCGCATGATCAAAGTTCCAGCTACACCTGCCGGACTAGATGCACTCAGCACCTTGAGTGCAGCGGGAATCACCTTGAACGTGACGCTAGTGTTTACGATGGAGCAGTATCACACGGCCCGCAACAACGTCTGGGAAGGCGCTAGCAAGCTTGCCAACCTCGATGATTTCAAGAGCGTCTACAGTATTTTTGTCTCGCGAGTGGATCAGTATTCAAGTAAGCAACTGCC
>JANNNN010000492.1:0-10242 GCA_031398555.1 Planctomycetia bacterium
AAAATGAGCTACGGCGAACAGAACACGCACAACCGTACAAAGTATTGAAATCAACGGCTGTAGCAGCGGCGGACAGCTCTTGGACACTTGCAAGACGACTTCGCCGCTGCTACAGCCATTGATATCAATACTAGTGGGTTCACTGGTATTTTTTTATTGTCCGTTTGCCTAATGCGGCCGACACTTTTGTCGGGCGAACTGTATTTTCCTTTCTCCATTCTGAAGTTTCAGCCCAGGTACTTGCCGTTAGGATACTGCTAACACAAATCGAAAGCACTCCACGGTATCGAAGCAGCATGATGTTAGACCCCTTAATCCAAATAAGATGAGAGACAAGGGTAAGAAGAGACAGCACGCTGCTATTTATGCCGTATTTACATGCTTAAAGTGAATCTCCAGCGAATTTTTTTGATGAGAAGTTCGCGAGTCCACCAATGTTTCCGTTGGAAGAAAGTAGCTAATAAGGATCCCGGTATCTTTTTTCAGGCTTTCAGAGCGAGTGCCCCTCGCTGACGCATTCGGGTTAGTAAAATAGAATTGTGATCGGCAGCGCGCTCCCTCCCCACCACCGCGACCTCTTCGCGACGAAAGTTCAATATGCAGGTAGTTCGAACGGATTCCAACCATCCGCTCAGGCACATACTCAGGCAGAGTTGCTTGCGCGGGCTACTATTTTGGTCAATGGTTGCCATCACTATGACTGTAGCCGTCGCACAGACCGCGCCGCAGAAGACCTTCGAGCAATCCGTTCAACCTTTTTTGCAACGCTACTGCCACGAATGCCACAGTGGCGACGCACCCGAAGCCAAGCTCGATACGACCATTTTTAAAGACCTAAGTTCAGTCTCGACAACTTGGGGAACTTGGCAAGAAATTGTCTCGCGCGTGCATGAATCTGAAATGCCACCAGCCGATGCATCCCCGCAACCCACCGAGGCTGAACGCGCGATGCTCAAGACTTGGACGCAGGCGTTCCGACGCTCCGAAGCGGAACGCATGCGCGATGATCCCGGTCCGATCAGCACACGACGCTTAAACAATGCAGAGTTCAACTACACGATCCGCGACCTTACCGGCGTCGACATTCAACCCACCAAAAGTTTTCCAATCGACCCAGCTAACGAAGCGGGCTTCGATAACTCAGCCGAATCACTCGCGATCTCACCCGCCTTGGTGACGAAATACCTCGACGCTGCGCGACAAGTTGCCGACCACATGCTGCTGACCCCAGATGGCATTCGCTTCGCACCGCATCCGGTAGTCACCGACACTGATCGCGATAAATACTGCGTGCATCGGATTGTTGATTTTTACCTTCGCCAACCGACTCGTTATGAAGACTATTTGCTAGCTTGTTGGCAGGTGCAAATCGATTCGCAGAAATTGTCCATAGTTGAATCGCTTAGGTTGGCTTCCGACAAATATCGGGTCAGCGAAAAGTATCTTCGCACCATCTGGGAAACTCTGAATGACCAACGGCAAGCCTACGGCCCACTGAAGATAGTGCGAACGCGTTGGCACGAATTGCCGTTTGATGCGACCAAGCAAGATGAAGCGAAAGCAACCTGCATGAAACTCGCCAAGTTCATCCAAGAAAAACGCGAGCCGTTGAAGCCTCAGTTCGCGAACCTAAAAGGACCCGCGGGTCTCAGCGGCGGATCGCAAACCATGGTGCTGTGGAAGAATCGTGAGATGGCCTCACACCGCCGCATGTGCGCAGTCAAGGGGCTGACCGATGAGAGTATGACTCTCTTAGAAGCGTCTGACTTAGAGGCCTTCCGCCGGGGCTCTGAAACCGAACAGTCGCAGATCATCGATGCATACCAACATTTTTGTTCGGTCTTCCCTGATGCTTTTTTTGTTTCGGAACGCGGACGAGCCCACATCGCTGCCAAAGACGCCGCCGAGGAAGGCAAAGGTCGTCTGCTCAGCGCGGGCTTTCATAGCATGATGGGATACTTCCGCGATGATCAACCGCTCTACGAACTCGTTCTGACTGGCGAGCAACAGCAAGAGCTCGACCTCCTCTGGCATGAGCTCGATTTCATCACTTCAGCACCTGTTCGGCAATACAGCGGCTTCATATGGTACGAACGCGCCGAGTCGTCATTTATCAACGAAGAGCAATTCAACTTCGTCCGCGCCGAAGATCGTTCAGCAACCTCCGAGGAGATGATCAAACGCTTTCAAGATGTCTACCTAGGAAAAGTTCGCAACAGGCATGGCGGCGATCAAATCATCGAAGCGGTGGAATCTTACTTTGCAGACATCAATCGACAATTGCGAAGGCTGGAAACGGAACTGCAAGCCGCCCAGCCAACACAGCTTGCCGCCCTCGTCGACTTCGCGGGACGCGCCTACCGCCGACCGCTTACCACCGTCGAGCAGCAGTCGATCGAGGATTTTTATCAGATTTCAAGGCAACATCCATCTGCCGATCATCGTTCCGCCATGGAAGACACGCTGATTTCAATCCTGGTTTCGCCCTCGCACTTGTATCGTTGGGATCTGCAAAGCCAATCGCCAGAAGTTCATCCAGTTGTAGACTTCGAAATGGCCTCGCGTCTGAGCTATTTTCTGTGGGCAAGTTTGCCGGATGCGAAACTTCGCACTCAGGCGGCAACACATCAACTGAACGACCAGCCGGTTCTTGTCACTGAGATGCAGCGCATGCTCAGCGATGAACGAGCTCGCGGAATGGCTCGTGAGTTCATAGGCAATTGGCTCGACTTCCGACGCTTCGATGCTCACAACGGCGTCGATCGCAAGGAGTTCCCGTCGTTCGATGATCGCCTTCGTCAGTCGATGGCCGACGAACCGATCGAGTACTTTTTAGATCTACTACGTCGCAACGGCAGCATCATGGAGTTGCTCGAGTCGGATCACATGATCGTCGACGAACGGCTTGCAAAACATTACGGCATCGAGGATTTTCAATCGTCGCCTTCGATACCCTGGCAACGAGTTGGTGACGCCGGCAAATTGCAACGTGGCGGTTTACTATCGATGGCCGTCTTCTTAACTCAGAATTCTCCAGGCCAACGTACCAGTCCAGTGAAACGCGGTTATTGGGTCGTTCGTAAACTACTCGGCGAAAAGATTCCGCCGCCGCCTCCGAACGTACCAGAGCTACCTGCATCGGAACATCAACTGGGGGATCTCACACTCCGCGACCTACTTGCTAAACATCGCGAGCATCCGAGTTGCGCTAGTTGTCATGATCGTTTTGACGCAGTTGGTTTGCTTCTAGAAGGATTTGATCCCATTGGACGCCCGCGCACGAAAGACCTCGGTGGTCGAACTGTTGCCACTGATGCAATCTTGCCCAATGGTGATGAAGCCGACGGTTTAAAGGGCCTTCGCGAGTATATTCGCCAGCAGCGAGCCGAAGATTTCCGGCGCCACTTCTGTCAAAGTCTAGTATCCTATGCGTTGGGGCGAAATTTGATTGTTCCAGACGATCTGTTAATCAACGAGATGCTCGATCAGTTGCAGAAGAATGACAACCACATTCAAACCGCTTTTAAGACCATCGTTAGTAGTCCACAATTTCGAAACAAACGAGGCTCAGTAGCTTCGCAAACGGAGACTCTTCATGCCCAATCGCGATAAACAAGCTCGTCGAAAGTTCGCATTGTCGCGACGTGAGTGGTTGCGTGGTACTGGCGTTGCCGTAGGGTTGCCTTGGCTGGAATCGATGCCTGTGTGGGGGCAAGAGCAAGTTAAGCCAGACCCAAACGACGATGCAAACCCGACACCGACGCGTTTCGCGGTGCTCTTCATGGCTTGTGGCGTTCATCCAACACAGTGGTGGGCCAAAGGAAGCGGAGCTGACATGGAATTGAGCCGCTGTCTGGAGCCGCTCGCGCCGCTAAAAGAAAAACTGAACGTGGTCAACGGTCTGTTCAATAAGAATGCGACAGGTGTCGGCATTCACCCCGGTCAAACAGGTAACATTCTGTCTGGGGCGGCACTCCAGAAAGGCGCTGAGCTGCGCGGCGGAATCAGCGTCGATCAAGCGATGGCAAATAATCTCGGCCAAGATGATATTGTTCCGAGTCTGGTACTAGGCTGCGAACAACCTACCACTGGCTATCACGAAACCAATTTTTCGATGGCTTACAGTTCGCACATCTCCTGGCAAAATGCCACGTCGCCGGTTCCGATGGAGGTTTACCCGTCGCTCGCATTCGACAGCCTGTTTGAAAATCGCGGATCGCAGCGCAACAAGAGCATACTCGATCGCGTCATGGCCGACGCCAGTCGTTTGCAATCGCAGGCCAGTGCCAGCGACCGAGCGAAGATTGATGAATACTTGACGAGTATCCGCGAAGTCGAAAAGCGGATTGAACGTCAACGCAGTTCAGTGGATAAAGCCAAAGACTCAGTTGAGCAAAAAGGTCGCGATCTCTTCAAGATGGATCGTCCCGATAATGGCTTGCCCGAGGATATTCGCGAACACATGCGGCTGATGTGCGACATCATCGCATTGGCATTTCAATCGAACAGAACTCGCGTTGCGTCGCTGCTTCTGTGTCGCGACATTTCGGGCTTGTTCTATCCGTTTTTGAACGTCCGCAAGCCCCATCACTTGGCGTCGCACGATGACACGTCCGACGAATGGGAACGCGTGTCTACCTATTATTGCAGCCAGTTGGCTTACCTTGCTCAGAAACTCGATTCGATGCAGGAAGGGCAGGGGACTGTGCTCGATCATTCCTGTTTGATGTTCGTCAACAACATGTGGTCTGGTAGCAAGCACGATTCAACGCGAGTGCCGCTTCTTACCATGGGTGGCCTAAGTGGCAATCTCGAAACCGGGCGTGTGCTCGATTTTGGTGACCGTCCTGAAAGCGAACGCAAACTGTGTAGCCTTTATTTGTCGCTCATGAACCGTATGGGGATCGAATCGAAAGAATTTGGCGATGCTTCTCAACCGTTAGTTGGCATTTAAGATTCATTTGCGAGAAGACCCTCTTCAGGCTTCCTACAACCTCCCTTTCGAAGTCTCGTGGGATTTTGATCTTGTTGAACCTGGTGACTATGAGCTACGCGGTTCAATCGTCGATAAAACAGTCGAAACACCGCTCATCTCTACCCATGTTTCGTTCGTCGACCCACTGAACCAGGTGATTGGTGGCGACGACTCGAACTGCATTCGAAACTTGGGTTACAATTGATCATACCGGCTACTCCTCCTGCCTACCCCAACTCTTGCCTGCATTACGTCACCGATATGAAGCGACTACTATTTATCTGCCTTCGGCGAAACCTATGCGTCCTGCTGACGGTGTGCGTTTGCCTTGTCAATGGCAGCCTCCTCAGCCAAGAGAATTTGGCTAACGAAACCAAGATAGGCAATTCGTCTACGCCGACCCAAATTATTCAGGCGTGGGAAGCAACAATTCGCCCACTGCTTTCGAAGAACTGCTTGGAGTGCCACAGCGCGATCGAACACTCGGGCAAGTTGGAAATGGAGACCATCGTCGGTTTGATTCGCGGCGGACTTAGCGGGTCGGCCGTCGATCTTCAGAACCCAGCTGGTAGTTTGTTGCTCGAAGTGCTGGCACCCAAAGCTGAGAATCACATGCCGCCTGAAGGACAACTTACAGACGATGAAATAGGATTGGTAGCAGGGTGGTTGGACGGATTCAAAAAGGAATCGCTTCCCAAAGAGTGGCAGGCAGGAGATACCAAGCAGACCAAAGGCAAAGAACAGTCGGTTGCAACTGAGATGTCTCATGACCCTGTGAGTGCACTCCCGTTGGGTTTGAACCCTGCACAAGTGATTGACCTCGCGCTCGAATCGGCTTGGCAAACGAACAAAGTCGTGCCTGCTGTCAGGTCAACAGATTCTGCCTTCGCACGTCGGCTTTATCTCGATATCGTTGGACGTATTCCACTAGAATCTGAACTGAAACTCTTTGTCAGTAACACCGATAGTCGCAAACGCGACCAGTTGGTGGACTCGCTGCTGGCCAGTGATGAACATGCACGGCACTTGGCAGAGGTGTTGAACGCGGTCTTCATGGGACGAAAGCCGGCTGGAAATGGGGGCGGTAGAAATGGACGCCATGAAAAAACTAGCGACAATAATGGGTGGATGGAATACTTGACCGCGGCGGTTCGCGACAATCGGCCGTGGAACAAGGTGGCACGCGAAATCATCTTAGCTCGACCAACAAATTCCGAAGATCGCGGAGCCGTTTGGTATTTGTACTCACGGCAAAACAAGCACCAAGACATAGCCGAAGCGATTTCAAAGGATTTTTTTGGCGTCCGAATTGATTGCGCGCAGTGTCACGATCATCCGCTCGCCGCCGAGATCGAACAGGCGCACTATTGGGGCTTGGTCGCTTTCTTCAATCGCAGCAACAACGTTGATTCGCCCGACGGGCCACGGATTGGCGAGTCCGCCATCGGTGGGTTTTCAGAGTTTACTAACATTGGAGGCAAGTCGTCTGAAAACAGCCTGGTCTTTCTCCGAGCAAAACCGATCGAAGAGGCTCGCCCCACTAAAGATGTAAAAGAAGAAGACCGCGAAGACCTCTATTTGCCAGCCAATGGAGGCGAACCTAAAATACCAAAATTCTCAAGACGCCAACAATTCGTCGATCAAGTGCTCGAAGGCAATCCGCTAGTGGCCGACGCAATGGTCAATCGCATGAGGGGCTGGATGTTCGGTCGCGGTATCGTTCATCCAGTCGACGCGCTCGATTCGTTTCATCCAGCCAGCCACCCCGGATTGCTCGATTGGTTGGCTCGCGATTTTGAGCATTCAAAATACGATGTACGAAGGCTGATTCGAAGTATGGCCCTCAGTCGCGCCTATCAAATTGAGTCGAAGGCCGCGGCAGGTTCTGATCCGAAATGGTTTGCATCAACAATCGCGAAACCACTGACTGCTGAATCCCTTTATCGCTCCTTCTTAGTGGCTCTCGACGTAACCGATCCGGTCGCTTGGAATGAAGCCTCGAAGCGGAGCGAGTTCACAAACTTGTTTCCTGATGTACTTACCGAAGAGTCGCTGGCCAATGTCTCGCAAGGCTTGTGGCTCACGAACAGTAATCCAATTCGAGCGATGGTGTCAGCGAAAAATTCGAAGGTGGTGCAACGAGTCCTTCAAATTGAGAAGCCTGATCAGTTGGTCGAGCGACTGTTTGGGTTGGTTGTGGGGCGCGCCCCTGACAGCGAAGAGTCAGGTCACTGTGTTGAGTTTTTAAATTCGCGGACTGAAAGCCGAAAAGATGCCGTTGAGAGTCTAACTTGGGCGCTCATTACCAGTGCTGAGTTTCGGTTCAATCACTAGTGTGTTGGTTTGCTGCATCTCATTGCGTATTCGGAACATGAAACTAAGAACCGAGCTACTTCAAGTCACCAATTGCCTAGACGAAGCTCGTAGTGACCTCCGTCTTTAAAGAAGTTTGGATGACTCGAGAATCAATTGAGGTTGATTCGAGACCAATCAAGATTGTTTCGAAAGATGGATTGATTAAGATGAAGCAAATTGCTGGTCGCCTTCAGGACTTAGCGGACATCGAAGCACTCGAAAGGATTAGATGACAATGCTCACAAACGTCAATGTAAAGCTAAACGCATCCCTGTGTTCACTTAGTGAGCATAAAGTGCTTTCGCGTGGGATTAGTGTCGATATGTCGTCGTCGGCTGTAACCCGCAGGCTTGATCTAGTGGACGAATTGAGGGAATTGGCGGACGAACTGGTAAATGCAAAGCGACTTGGTTCAGTCCGTGGCGACCCGCCATTTAATTTGAAGTAAGCAAGTTTCCCCTAAGCAGTGACAAGGTTATGCAGGTTTCCAACAAAGTAGTAGCAAGTCCGTGCCTCTCCGGTACTTCAATTGGGCACGTTGATCATCGCTTGCATCGGCGATTGTTTTTGCAAGGAAGTCTGGCAGGAGCGGCTTCAGTCGCGAGCTTCCAAAGCCTGTTCAGTGTGCCCGCGTTTGCGGACTCGGTGAAGGCTCGAGGCAAACGCTGTATTTTGCTGTGGCTGTGCGGCGCGCCGAGCCAGTTTGAAACGTGGGATCCAAAACCGGGCAAGCCAACTAGCGGCCCATTTGGCACAATTCCAACTTCAATTCCAGGCGTTCACGTCAGCTCATTGATGCCCAAGTGCGCATCGATCCTCGACAAGTTAACCGTTGTTCGTTCGATGTCGACTGAGCCGAAGGAGCACCTGCAAGCGATCGATATGCTGACACGCGGTGAACCGCCTCGCCCCCCGTTCACACGTCCGATACTTGGTTCGGTGCTTGCGCAGCAACTTGGGCAACTCGAAAGTCCTGTGCCGCAATTCGTCTTACTCGACCCTTGTACAGAAGGGAATGAATTCAAGGCGTTCAAAGCGGCGAACTGGGCTGGGTGGCTTGGAGCCGAATATGGGCCTGTTCG
This sequence comes from Planctomycetia bacterium, assembly GCA_031398555.1. Classification (GTDB taxonomy): domain Bacteria; phylum Planctomycetota; class Planctomycetia; order Pirellulales; family Pirellulaceae; genus Aureliella. Next base: position 8,413 of record JANNNN010000492.1, read on the forward strand.
ATTCGGTGGCCAATACAAAATCGAAAATGTGAAGCTTCCTGAAGGACTTTCGGATGTGGAGCATGCTGATCGCGAGGCGCTGCGTTCGTTCCTCAGTCGCAAGTTTTCAAATGATCGACAAGAAGCTTCAGTCCAATCGTACAACGCGGTGTTTGAACGTGTTAAGGGGCTGATGAAAGCGGCTCCACTGTTCGATCTCAATGCGTTGCCTGAAGAGGATCGAAAACGCTATGGTCCGGGATTGTTCGCGCAGTATTCTTTACTGGCTCGCCACTTGATTGAAAACGGTTCGACCTTCGTGATGGTGGCCAACGGAATGCCCTGGGATTGTCACGTGATGAATCACGAAACACATCAGATGCTCGTGCCAGAGATGGATCGAGTCGTCTTTCACATGATCAATGATCTTGAGCAACGCGGGATGCTCGACGATACGCTGGTCTTGGTCATGGGCGAGTTCGGTCGCACTCCGTACTTGAATGAAGCCCGCGGTCGCGATCACTATCCAAATGCATGGAGTCTAGCGATGGCCGGTTGTGGGATGAAGCCGGGAGCCGTTTATGGTTCAACAGATGAATTCGGTATCAACGTTGCCGAGAATCCCGTAGACCAACGGAGATTGTTCGCGACCATCTATGCAGCCCTTGGACTCGACCCGCATCATACCTACAACCTTCCCGGGTTCCCAACATTTCACCGCGTGGAGCAAGACACCGCTCCAATCGCCGAATTGCTTGCTTGAAAATAGATATGAAAATTGAACTTGAAAAAAATGGTCGATATTCATTCCCAATGGGGATTCTCGACGTTGTCATTCGCGGCGACCAGCAGCGGGCTTACGCCGCCTGTATGGATGGCCTCTATTCATTGGCTATTCCGCCTCGCGATGCCAAGGATGAGAAACCGAAACCAGTCTGCATCGGTCGTCATAGCAGCTACGTTTCAGGGGTCGCTTTGTTAAAAGATGAAACAGAGATTGCAACGACTTCTTACGATGGCACGTTGCAAATTCGATCGCTGGCCACTGAGCAGACTGAAGAGATAGCGCCTCGTTACCAAGAGAAGATTCACGCGTTCTGGTCATGGCGGATGGCAATGTCGCTTGATCGCTCGCTGGTTGCATCGGTCACTGGTCAATATTTAGCAGGCGCCGAAGACTACTCGCCGCTGCCAAGCGAAGAGCCAACTGTAAAACTGCTCGATGCAGCGACTGGTAAGGAACTGAAAAGCTTCGACATGCTTCCGCCGGTGCAGTGCGTTGCGTTCGACCCAAGCGGTCGATACTTGGCCGCGGGCAACCTGATGGGCGACTTGGCGGTATGGGACATTGAAAGCGGTAAAGCCCTAGCCGAGTGGCGTACTAAATCGTTTACCAGTTGGGGTGTCATCAAGAGTCATTGCTATATCAGTGGAGTTTTCGCAGTCAGTTTTTCGCCGGACGGAAAGTCACTCTATGCCGCCGGCATGGGAGACATGCGGGATCCGATGGCTGGCAACGGCAAACAACTTTGGCAGCGGTTTGCGTGGCAAAACAGTCCCGTCGAGAAGACTCAGGAGTCGATCGCAGATCAAACCGGTGAGGGGCTGATGGAAACCTTGGCTTGGAATCCCAGTGGCGAGTATTTTGTGATGGCAGGTCGATTGCGCGGTGGCAACTGGAATATCGGAATTTTTGCGACCGAGAGCGGGCAACTCGTCGGCCAAGCCAAGACGGGAATGCGGATTACCTCTGCAAAATTTAGTCCCGACGCCACGCAACTTTACCTTGCTGGCATGCAAGGCCAACCCGGACGCAAGGACGATCATTTTCCCGATTTCGGGTATCTTGAG
>JANNNN010000527.1:0-3925 GCA_031398555.1 Planctomycetia bacterium
GCCTGCCACATCATAAGATGTTCTTAACCTGTTAGTCGCTGCATTGATCGTTAGCGTTACTTGACCGGCTGGGTCATAGTCGGTGGCTAATGCATGGCTGAGTGGATCGATGATCGTCACCACCTGTCCGGCTGCATCATAGACCGTTGTCGTCCGCTTACCGAGCGGATTAACCAGCGCAACCGGGCGATTGGCATTGTCGTAAACCGTTGTGCTTAGAAAGCCCCTGGCATTCTCTACGTCCGTTTGACGACCCGCCAAGTCATATTGATAAGTGGTGCGATGGGTTAGTGCATCCACCGTGCTTTTCACACGGTCAACTTTAAAGTAGTTGATAAAGCTCGATTTACCCCGGGCGTTGATGACCTGAGTGACGCGACTACCATGGTCATACATGGTGGTGGTAACCGCTAGTTCAGGATCGGTCACTTTGGTCGGTCGATCAGCATGGTCATATTGCGTGGTAGTCGTGAACCCCAGTGGATTTGACACTTCGGTGACACGGCTGGCTGGATCGTAGCTTGTGGCGGTGGTCTGATTCAACGCGTCGGTTACACTTGTCGGACGGTTGGCATTATCGTAGCCATAGGCAGTGTGAAAGCCAAGCGGGTTGACAGTCTCCGTGCGACGACTGGCCACATCGTACATGGTGGCATTTTGAGCGCCCATGGCATCGGTTACAAGTGTGACTTGATCAATCTTGTCATAGGCCGTGGTGGTGCGCAGAACCAGCGGATCGATCGCTTCGGTGGCTCGTCCGGCCGAGTCGTAGACCGTGGTCCAGACTTGGCCAAGTGGATTCTTCGTTGCCGTTGCTCGGCTCGCCTTGTCGTAGCTCGTCGTTGTCCTAAATCCCAGCGGATTGACAACTGCGGTGACTCTACCTGCGAAATCATAAACCGTCGTCGTGGTCTCGTTTTCTGCGTTCGTTACCGTTTCCAGTCGATTGACGGCATCATAAGTGTTGGTAACCGCATGACCCAGCGGGTCGATCACTGATTCCACTTGCTGTAGGCCATTGTAGGTCGTGGTGGTGATTTCTCCCTCGGCGTTGGTTACTTTCGTGACCAGGCTGCAGTTGTTGAAGGCATAATCCGTCTGGTAGGTCAGAGGATTGATCGTCGTGGTGCCACGATAGGCCTTGTCATATACCGTCTGCGATGTCTCGCTTTCAGGATTGGTCACCGTCAGCAGGTTGTTCACTTTGTCGTAGGTGTAACTTGTTATAAAAGTCAGCGGATTCACCGACTTTGTTTTACGGTTCGCAAGGTCGTACTGGAAACTGGTTGATTCACCCGCGCCGTTGGTGAACTGCGTGTAGTTGCCACGCGAGTCGTAGGTGAACTGATTGGTGTGCGTAAGCGGGTCTTTCACCTCCGTAAGTTGGTGCTCGCCGTTGTAACTAAAGCTGGTCCGCTTTAGGTTCGCGTTTTGGAAACTACTTAGCAGTCCATCCGCTAGATACTCGTAGGCGGATTCAAACGTCAGAGGATTGGTAACCTTGGTTACCCGTCCCACCAAGTCACGCGTGAACGTGTTGGTGTTCGAGAGTGGGTTGATGGCGCTACTAACTGAGCCGTCGGTCGCATAGGTAAATGTTGAGACATTGCCCATTTCATCCGACATCGACTGAGCGTTGCCCGAGCCGTCGTAAGTGATCGTCGTGCGCTTGTTGAGCGGGTCCTCTGTGCCTGCCAGTTGACGGTTCGCATTGTAGGTCAATGTAAAGCTATGACCTTCGGCATCCAGCACCCCAGTGCGATTGCCAAATGCATCCCAGTCGATGCCCGTCGATTTTTCATCGTAGTCGGTAATACTATCGCAGCGGCCGTCAGAGTTGTAACCAAAACTCATCGAACCCACGACCGGGCGCTCAATACTTGCCAAGGCGCGGGAGCCGTCGAAGAGCGTCGAATAGGAAAGCGTCGTCCTGTTATTCTCTGGATCTACGATAGCACTTAAGCGCGAATCCTCTGAGCCTTCCCAGATATAGGTTGTCGTGTGCTGCAATGGGTTGGTGACCATCTGCACAACGTTGCAGTCATGGGCAACCGTTGTGACATTGCCAGCCGGATCAGTTACTTCGATATAGTTGTACTCAGCATAGGCGTCGTCAATATAATTAAACGAGTATTCATGTCCGGCAATGGTCAGCGTTTTAATGCGTTTCCTGGTATCGTAATCGAGACCGGTAACGCTCCCGCCAGGATCGGTGATTTGACTGAGCAAGTGATGGGACGCGTAGGATAAGCCAAACGAACCACCGCCTGGATACTGTACTGCCGTAAGGTTGTTACCGCTGACTGTGTAGGTTGTGACCTTGCTGCCTGGCTGTGTAACGGCATAGGTCCCGCCAGTCCCAGAGATACTTGTCGAACGTCCCAGCGGACCATCAATCGACGAGACAAGGCAGTCACCGTTGCGGCTAATTGTCCAGGTATCACCGTTGGGGGCCATTATCTTCTCGGCAAAGCCATCCGAATCGTAGTGCCATTCCAGGGCGTCCGGCTGCCGCTCAATCCAACCGCCACCGGAGCGTTTCTTGAGCCCATTGCGGGTTGAGGCGGGCGAGGTGCCCCATACATCTACACCGACTCCCGAATACTCCAAAAAACTGCCTGTGCCGGTTACTAAATTGGTTATTCCGCTTTGCTCTTCGACGCTCGGATTGAACAAGTCCGAAACGCCATAGCCTCGGCCCGCATTGAAGCCCGACGCGAGTGAGTTATAGGTGAATACCGGAATCGCATCGAGCGGACCACACAGTGGCGCTGGCAGTTGCAGCAGTACATTACCCGAAGGTAAATGCACTCGTACCGGCCCAATCCAAATGCCAGGGACCGGATAGAGTATTTGGCTGAATAGCCGCAGGATCTCATCGGCAGCGAAGTTCAGACCTTGGTTGCGATACTGCGCAAATCGCTGCAGCGGCATTCCTCGGCTAATCGGAAAACGAGGCTGCCATCCGTGACTCTCCGGTGCACAGCCCAAAGCCGTATCTTGCCAAGCTGCATAGCTTCCAGTCACAACTCGTGGGAAAGAAATCCCCGGATCAAGTGGCCACGGCAAGCTCGCCGGATAAGTCGGTCGCAGCGCCATCCGCAGAGCATGACCAAAGTCGGGTGGGTTGATGATCGTTACTGGGCAACCGCAACAAGGCTGATGACTCATCCAACCACCCCACGCCTGTAGTTCTTTTCAACCGGAGCCCACTCACACACGCCAAATCTTAGACTTCACAGATATGGGATTGCAATAGCGCGGGCATGGTTTACGACAATAACGCGTAAGAGTTCCTTTCAACCAGCATCGTACTGTCTACTTAGAGGTGCCTTGGGGTGAGTCGCGTTTTAGCGGCTTCCTACAAATTCTGAAGTGCAATCTTAATGATGTGAATCACACTCTGCTATCACGGCATTAACGTACATCCAATCGCTTCCTCCGTCCACTCTCACTGTTGCCTCGCACGGTCGGACTACGTTCCCGTCTGAGTTGCAGCAAGGTTCTCGCCGGCATTCTTTTCTAAGCGTGTTAAGCAGCACGCAACTTCTTCCGAGACCGATGCGGGAGTACCTTAACGGCCCTCAACCCACTAATTGCTTTTGCGACAAGGACTTAAGTGTAAAACTTCTCACTTTTGAGCTGTCGACATTGGTGTGCCAAAGATCGCGGCTGTTAAGCGACATTTCAGTAACGCGGCACACTCAGAACAACCCATCGGCCCGGACCCGGAATCCGCAAGTGTCTCACTTTGAACGGTTTACGAAAACGACGTTTTCGAGAAGGTTGGTTTTCAGGGTTTGTACGGGGAGCCTTAGTTTTTTCTACGGAAGAAACGCCAAAAAGTTAACGCCGGACGACGAGAGATCGACGCCCGGCGTTTTTCGTTTCTACCCAACGTTTCCTAGGGTTTCCACCCCACCAA
>JANNNN010000534.1:0-2083 GCA_031398555.1 Planctomycetia bacterium
AAAACAATTCGTCCCACCGAACTGATCAGCGGAGCGCAGCGGCTAAACCGAGTGCTGGCATCGTCGGGACTTGGCAGTCGCCGCGACGTCGAAGAACTGATCGTCGAGGGACGCGTCGAAGTTGATGGAAAAACGGTTACGGATCTGGCGTGCAAAGTCGATCCAAAAGAGTCGACGATCCAAGTGGATGGAGTCTCACTGAAAAAGCATCGCCCAGTTTATTTCGCGTTGAACAAACCGACCGGGGTTCTGTCGACAAATTACGATCCGAGTGGACGTACGCGGGTCGTCGATCTAGTACCTAGCAAAGATCGCATTTTTCCTGTCGGTCGTTTGGACCGCAGTAGTGAAGGGCTGATGTTGCTTACGAACGATGGCGAGTTGGCTCAGCGACTTGCCCATCCTAAGTTTCGCATTCAGAAGTCTTATTTTGTCGTCGTTCAAGGGATCATCACCCACGAAGATTTAGCTAAGCTTCGCAAGGGCGTTTACTTGGCGGACGGCGTGGCGAGGATCGATGGCGCAAAGATTCGTCGTCAACGAAAAACATGCACCGAAATTGAAATCCTATTGTCTGAAGGCAAGAACCGCGAAATTCGCCGCATTTTGGCTCGCGTTGGACACAAAGTTGTGGTCCTCAGGCGATTGGCGATCGGCCCATTGCGTTTGGCTCAGTTGCCCGTCGGACAGACTCGAGTGTTGACCAACACCGAAGTCGAAGCACTCTATTCAGCAACGACCGACGCTGCCGTCGCAGCCAAGCGGCAAGCAGAACGTCAGGCGGCTGATGAAAGCGGGACTTCAACGCGAAGCTCGACCAAAGGCACTGGCCCTCGCAGCTCCGCATCTCGAGGCACGGGATCGCGAACTGGCCCCAGCGCAGCGCGAAGTGGCGTGACGGGCAGAGCGACTACGCCGCGTGGCATCGCCGCCTCTTCGGGACGTGCACCCCGCCCCGATCCAGAAAACACAGGCTACAAGGCCGCGGGATTTAGCGGTCCGGTAAAAACTGGGAGTGTTCTTTCTTACGACGAACCGGCGACGAAACAAAGGCCCGCTAAAGAACCGCCGATCCGGCCGCGTTTCAAACGAAGTGAACGAACAGCTCAAGCGAAAAATAACGCAGCCGGTGGTGTCAAGAAAGCGACCTCCACTGAAGGAAGTCGACCGATGCGATCCAGCAAACCGAAGCCAGGGGCGGGCGGAGATCGTCGCCGTGGCAAAAAACCGCAAGGGGGATCGGGAGGCGCTCGATGACCCACTTTGCTGACTGCTCGAGCTACTGTGAAGTGCCGTTGATGAAGAACGAAGAACTCGCAAAGGAAACACGTTTATTACGAGTCCATGCACCTGAGATGGCGGCCGCTGTTGTCCCAGGTCAGTTCTTTATGGTTCGTGATCCTCAAGGTAACGATCAGTGAATTGGTCGCGCTTTTGCAATTTATGATTGTGGGCCACCAAGCGAAGGTTGGATCGACATCGTTTACTTAGTCAAAGGTAAATTGACCACTCGCTTGGCAAGCAAGCACGTCGGAGAGACGATCGCCATTTGGGGGCCACTTGGCAATGGATTTTCAACTTCCCCGGTGAAGCAGTTGGTCATGGTGGCTGGCGGAATTGGACAGACACCATTCTTGTCGCTGGCTCGCGAAGCGCTTGGCTTAAAGAGTTTTCGCAGTAGTTCGGAGAGACCGAGTGGCTATGCTGAAAAAGTTCACTTCTGTTACGGTGCTCGCAGCCAGGCCTATCTAACCGGCGTGGCGGATTTCGAAGCGATGGGCGTCGATGTGTCCGTCGCAACTGACGATGGGAGCGTTGGTCCGGCACGCTTGGTCACCGAAGCGCTAAACGAATTCTTAGATCAAAACCCGTCCGTTTCGACACGGGTCGTATGCTGTGGCCCCGAGCCCATGATGGAAGCGGTCGCTAGAATCGCTGCCCACCGTGAGCTTCCATGTGAAGTCTCGCTTGAAACTCCCATGGCTTGTGGCGTTGGTATCTGCTTCACTTGCGTCGCAAAAGTCGGTTCTAAAAATGACTGGGATTACAAACGCACGTGCGTCGAAGGTCCGGTGTTCGACGC
>JANNNN010000586.1:0-4565 GCA_031398555.1 Planctomycetia bacterium
ACTGAACCACTGCACTAACAACTATCCGTTCAAAGTTTCTCAGCGGGACGCTCTCGGTAGCGCACTCCGGCTGACCCTAAGATTTGATCTTGACGCTCCACTAGTCTCCTAAATATGGATTCGAGAAAAGTATGACCATCATCAGCGAAGTCGTCTGGCTGGGCGTAATGTCGCTTTTGGCGATCCAAGTCCCTACGCAACGAAGCGTTGAAGTCACGGGGACCGATCAGTCTACGCTTAGAGCCGATTTTGTGAGTTTCAGCGGAAATTCGATCGAAGTCCAGTCGAATGGAAAACGGAAAATTCCGTTCGAAAACATCTTGCGTTTGCGATTCCCTGGCGCAAAAGGCACTTCCAAACAGGACGCTTCGATGGCCGTCGAATTGCGAGGTGGAAGCCGCATTGCGGCCAGCAGCATGAATAGCGACGGAAAAAACGTCACAATCGCTTGCGGAAACGGGCAATTGGTGTTCTCGTCGAAGTCCATTAGTACTTGCTTGTTCGAAAAGCTAAGCGAGGAATTGCTGCCGCAATGGAAATCGTTCGTCGAATCGCAAGTTGCTTCGGACATGCTGGTACTTGTCCGCTCGGAAGATTCGCTTGACAAGATCGAAGGGCTTATCGGTAAAGTAACTTCAGAATTTGTGTCTTTTGACGTGGATGGGCAAATTGTCGAAGCCCCGCGTGAGAAGTTGGCTGGAATCAAGTATTTCTCCACAGACAAAGCCCTCGGGCAGCTAGCGTGTGTGGTCCGTGACAGTCATCGCAATGAATGGGTTGTTTCGTCGATCATCTCAGCTGGCGATTCTTGTACGCTCATTCTGAATTGCGGCGAATCGGTAACATTGCAATTGGCTGACATAGCGGAAGTTGACCTTTCTTACGGCAATTCTCGCTACGTCGCTGATCTGGAACCATTAGAGCGAAGTAGTCTACCGCGATTCCAATTGGGCATTGAGCTACCCGATGCCGCCAAGCTATTTGGTGCGCGAAGGGTTGAACCTAAATCAGGACCGGGTTTGAGGGGTCCAAGCGTGGAGTTTGTCGGTGCCGGCGCAGCCACTTATCGTATTCCAGCCGGTTTCTCGAAGCTCATCGGTTCCGTCGAATTGAAACCCGGTGGCCAAGCGTTCATGGCGTGCCGCGCAGCAGTCATGATTGAAAACAAAATTCTATGGGAACACAATTTCGACACGACTCGAAAGCCCCAAGAAATATCACTGGCAGTCGAAAGCGATAAACGTCTTCGTTTGGTTGTTGAAACCAAAGCCGATCATCCCCTCGGCGACATCGTCATCTGGAATCAGTTGCGCCTGCTGAAGTAGTTGCGCCGCGACGTAGCTGGTTTCGTAAGAAACCGCAAGCCGTGAAAGTTGTCCGACCGTGGGTCCGGTTTCTAACGAAATCAGCTACCGCGTAGTTTACGTCTGGACTGGGCGAAGGTATCACCCGCGGCTAAAATCTTCGAGTCGCTTTGTACTCACCAAAGAAAATCTACCATCAACAAAGAAATAACGGTTCGGCGAATGACGGATACCCAAAACCCAGGTGTGAGCGAAGATAGCGGTGACGAACTCGGGCAACATCAAGCTTCGAGATTGGCCAAGCTGCACAAACTGGAGTCATTGGGAGTCGATCCATGGGGACACTATTTTCCCGATCGAACGCTTTCGAAGTCCGCTCGCGAGCGCGCAGGCGAAGTGAAGTTTCGGCTCGAATCCGGCACCGAGCTTTCGTTGCCTGTTCTCGATGGCGCAGCCAAAGTGGACTATCGCCAGTGGAAAACAGAACAAGGTAAGGGCGAAGAGATCGGACCAAAAGTTCGTGTGGCCGGACGTATCGTGCTCATGCGGCCGACCGGAAAACTGATCTTTATCAACCTCCGCGATTGGACCGGCGACATCCAGATTTTCATTGGTAAAAACCAAGTTGGCGATCAGGATTTTGAAGTTGCCCAATATTATGACTTGGGCGATTGGATCGGCGTCGACGGTCGACTGGGAAGAACGAACACGGGCGAATTGACCGTCTTCGCCGAGAAACTGCACTTCATGTGCAAGACCATGGAGCCGCCACCGGAGAAGCACGCCGGTTTGACCAATCCCGAAATGAAGCAGCGACAACGCTACCTCGACCTGACGTACAACGAAGGCTCGATGCAGACGTTTCTTAACCGCACCAAAATCATCACGTCGATTCGCGAAACACTCCGCCTGCGAGGTTACATCGAAGTCGAAGGCCCGACGCTCCACACAATCGCGGGCGGCGCGGCGGCTCGACCGTTTCTCACGCACCACAACACATTGAACATGCCGCTTGTGCTGCGAATTGCCCTCGAGTTGCATCTCAAGCGGTTGCTCGTCGGCGGAATCGAACGCGTCTACGAAATGGGACGAGTCTATCGCAATGAAGGGATCAGCCCCAAGCACAATCCCGAGTTTACCATGATTGAACTGTACGAAGCGTTTGCTAACTACGAAGTCATGATGGATGTTACGGAGCAGATCGTTTTGAATGCGCTCACAGCGACTGGCCAAGGCTACAAAGTCATGTGGGGCGACAAGCCAATTGATTTCACGCCACCTTTCGCGCGTCGCACCTACGACGACTTGTTCCAAGAACACGCCGGAGTCGATCCGAACGATCATGCTGCAATTGCTGAACTGGCCAAGAAATTACGAATTGAAACCGCGGGGAAACACCGAGATGTGATCAAGAGCGAAGTGTTCGAAGCGACCGTCGAAGACGCTTTGGTCGGCCCGATTTTTGTAACCGACTACCCAGCAAGTATCTGTCCGCTGACGAAACGCAAAACATCGAATCCCGAAGTTGCCGAACGCTTTGAAATGTTCATTCACGGTATGGAACTCGCAAATGCGTACACCGAGTTGAATGATCCTTTGTTGCAGGAGCAATTGTTTAGCAGCCAACTCGAAGGCCAGAACGAAGAGGACTCGATGGCTAAGATGGACCACGACTTCGTACTTGCTCTTCGAAATGGAATGCCACCCGCTGGCGGCTTGGGCATCGGTATCGACCGATTGGTCATGCTCCTCACCGATTCAAAGAGCATCCGCGACGTGATACTATTCCCGCTGCTTCGAAATACGTAGGCGTGCAGGCAGCCGTGTTTGGATGCCATTCACATCGGTGCCGCCATCCTGAAATCCGTTTTTGTTCTGCTGCTTTAGGCTCGTCGAGCTGGTTTGAGCTTTTGGCTGGGTTGTCGCGAGTCTTCTGTTTTCATTTGATGTTGCAGGACTCTCGACTGCTCGAGCATTACCGTCGCGAAATTCGCGTCGTTATTTTGCATCCAGTTCATCACTGTGCTGATAACTAGCTCTTTCAAATAGGCAAAAGAAAAACCATCAGTCGCTTCGGCAATCGCCAAAACTTCACTCGAAAGCCATCCCGATTCACTCGACAAACGGTTCTGCCAGGATGCTAAATAGTCTTTGCGCTCCTCAAGGCTTGGCAAGTTGAAATGATACTTGCGGTCGAAGCGACTTGGGCGGTCTATAATGGCGGAATCGATTCGATCCGGATGATTGGTTGTCGCCAAAACAATCAAGCCATGATTTTGCTCAAATCCGTCGAGCTGATTTAGGAAAAAAGAGCGATTCTCATCCGTGACTAGCGAGTCGAGATCTTCAAGAACCAGCACGCATGGCCTCAAGCCTCTCGCACGGTCGAATACTTGTTGCCACATCTGCTCGGCCGTGTAGTACTGGTGGCTAAGACTCTGGACATATAGGCTCGATACGGCAAGTTCTTTGACGAGTGCGCGGACGCAATGAGTTTTTCCGTTTCCAGGAGGGCCGATCATTAACGCACCCCGCCGCCAAGCAATCCCCAAGCGGTTGTAGCGAGCTTCCGATTTCAGGAAGGTCGTGAAGTCCTCACGAATGCTTGTTTTCATGTCATCAGCAAGAACTAGGTCGTCGAAGGATGCCTTTTGTGTTGCGTGAAAGAGTGATTCACTACGATTCCAATGACCACCCGAGAATATCAATATTGCGTTCCCCGGAGCGTGCGTTTTACGTTCGACTTCGAGCACAAACTGCTCTGCAATTTCGGTTGTTGGAGCGATCACCCAGTCACGACTTTCTCCGCCGCAACCGGTTTCCCAAGCGAGATGCACAACACGTAGGGAATTCCCTGCCCAGTTAACCTGCCAAACGACCTGTGTGTAACTTTTAAAGAGATTGTCGTTGTCTTCACCGCCCCAGAACTGACAGGTGTCTGGCCTCGGCTCGCTTTCCGCAAGCAACTCACAAAGCGATAATTTCGCGAATTGTTGGATATCTAAATTGCGACAAGTCACGACGGATTGGTCGGCAAAACTATTGACTATCATTGCCTCAACACGTATGGGCAATGCAGCCGAGTTATCCGCAAGTGCTTCAGTAAAAAAAGTAGGGGAAAACAGTGGTTGCGTCATAAGTATCTCAGCGATGTTCTGGAATGATTATTTATTCATTGTAGACAAATTCGTTGACGCTTGGTTCGCAGGCAAAAAAACTATTTCGGCTCTTCCGGGTTTCGAGTACTTCGCTTAAGCGCAC
>JANNNN010000619.1:0-2383 GCA_031398555.1 Planctomycetia bacterium
GAGCCTTCGCCGTCGAATAGAAAGATCACATCGAGGTCGCTATGGTAATTCGGTTCGCGTCCGCCAAGTTTCCCAACAGCCAGTACGACCAACTCGGCCGCGGAGCCCGCACTGGGATTTTCGTCATCACTCCCGCCGCAAATAGGTACACCGATTCGCTGGACCAAGCGATGGTATTCCATCTCGATGACCTGCTTCAAGCAGACTTCGGCGATGTCGGACAGAGTCGCATGAGTCGCTGAGATATTTTCTTTTCCCAGGATGTCGCGCACACCCGCCCGAAGATGCATCGAGTTCTTGAAACTGTGCAAAATGGGTGAGTTGTCTTCGGCGCGGCGGCAAAGCTCGGTTAAGTTGTCATCCAATTCATCGTAGCTCGGTAAACAATCGAGCATTAGCGAATCCATCAACTCATCGATCATCCCCGGATTACTCGTCAAGATGCTGACCAAGTAGGGACTGCAGGCGCACAACCGAATGCACAACTCCATCGATGGTGTGTTGGCACTGAACAATTCCCACAAAACAGCTTTGCCACCCAGCGAATCGCTCACGTGGGCAAGGTTCACAAGCGTTGAATCGGGGTTGGGCGTCTGGCCGATGGCGGTCAAGAGCCGAGTAGCAATGGCCGCTAGAAAGTGGCGGCAGCGTCGCGTTGATAAAAACGCAATGCTCTCGCGCGACAACTCCAACAAATGACGATACGCTTGTTTAGGGTCCTGAAATCCAAACGGTGCAAGCACGCTTACAACTGTCGACTCGTCAGGTTCGGGATCGAGCAGCAGGTCTGCCTCAGCTGAGGATGCATCCTGGTCTTCAAACGCTTCGTGCAACAAGTGGTTAAATATCTGACGATTGAGAGTCGATTTTTCAGTCCACTCACGGTGCAATTGCTCTCGAGCCGAGCTGTCGGATCGGTCTCGATAGCCCATCCTCATCGCCAGCCGTTGCCGTTCGTTGGGATTGGTTGGAAACGTATGAACCTTGAGGTCGAACATGATCTGCAAGTAGTGTTCAAGTCGCCGCGCGAATCGATAGTTGGTCGACAGCGATTCGCGCTCCATCATCGTCAAGCACTTCTCTTGCTCGAGCGACCGGATGGCTCGCAGAGTGTTTGGCTCGCGCAGTGCCGGTAGATCGCCGCCGTTAAGCAACTGAAGAAATTGGATGACGAATTCAATATCACGAATGCCACCCGGCCCGAGTTTGATATTGTTCGGTGCCGCGCCGCTCGATTCATGGGCTGGAACAGCAGCTTGTTTTCCAATGCGACGCTTCAGCGCAGCGATGCCGGTTATGTCTGCACGATTTAGATAACGGCGATAGATCCATGGTTGCAACTCAGCCAAGCACTCGCGTCCCAAGTCCAAATCGCCAGCCACCGCCCGAGCTTTAACAAAGGCTTGTCGCTCCCAAGTACGACCCGAAGAATCATAATAGCGAACCGCTTCCGCTGACGTTATTACCAGCGGGGCTTGCGTTCCGCCCGGCCGTAGTCGCATGTCGACCCGATAAGCCACGCCTGATGGAGTCGCTTCGCTCAGGAAGCGAATAACCCATTGCGCCAAGCGTTCGAAGTAATCGGCAACCGCCATACCGCGCCACGCACTCGGCTCCACCGCTTCATCGCAGACCATCAGCAGATCAATATCGCTCGAATAGTTGAGCTCCGCTCCACCCAGTTTGCCGAGCGCGATCACGGCAAAACGCGCCAAGTGACCGTCGGCTCTTTTCGGCGACTCGCGTTTAGAACCCATCTCGCGACGTGCCGCCGCTACAGCCGCCTGCAAAATTGCATCAGCCAGCGACGAGAGCTGCTCGGTGATAATCTCGACCGGCAATCCGCCGATGAAGTCACCATATGCGATCCGCAGATTTTCGCGATGTCGAAACCCACGAATAGCTCGCATCACTTGCCGAATCTCAGTCGCCGCACTCACTTCAGCGGCAATCTCATCGGCGAGCAGCGAGGCTTGAACCGGTTGACCATCGGTCATTCGCAGCAAGTCGAAGGCGACAGGATCTTTAATCAGCTGATCGGCCATGTACTGGCTAGTTGCAAACAGTTGAACTAATGACGCGAGCGACTCGGGCTCGCGTTCAAACAGGGCTAACAAGGCTTGCGGCGATAGCGAAGCGTGGGCGAATCGCTCTAGATTGCCCAGGACATGGTCAGCGTCAGTCGACTGCGACAGCAGCGCCGTAAGCTGCTGGAAGAGATTTACGATCAAGTCGTCCGGCAATCCCAAATTTAGGATGCTTTGCAAGTTGCGTTCGGCTTGATCAACATCATTGCAACCGAACTGGCACGCCAAAGCGCGCAGGTCGTTGGTCGTCGAATTCCCCTCTGATTTACCAAGCATGCAGTCGTCCTAAAGTGCCG
>JANNNN010000633.1:0-2108 GCA_031398555.1 Planctomycetia bacterium
CAATCGCTTCTGCTTCGCGATCTAGGTCTAACCAGGCGGTTGCTCTCGCCACTTCCAGGCTAGACCGGGTCGGCCATTCTTGGGAGGTGCGGTCTAGCAAACCACTTGCCTCGGCTTCAATATTTGCTGCCGCGCCGATGCGATCTCGCGAACGGCTTTCATAAAGCTTGGCACGGATCAGAAATGCCTCGCAACGAGTAAGCACTGAGTCCAAACGCAATTGAGAAATCTGTTCGGGCGATGCTTGGCTGCGATCGCGAGCGGCCAATTTCGACGCAAGCGGTTGACGTTGCTTCAAGTCATCTTCTAAATTGCTCAAGTCGGTCAGGATTTTGCGGACCAGCTCGAGCGATTTTTCGCGTATTGGCCCGTTTGCCGGTGCCGCCAACCAGCGGGCTAAACCGTCTTGGGCCAACAGCAAATTGCACCGGATGGCTTGCCACTCGATCCATGGCAAGCGTCTATCCTTGGGGTGTTCTCGCTTAAATTCTTCATATAGAATTTGGCATTGCTTCCAGTGCACTTCCGCTTGACCTTCGGCTCGCAACGCCGCTTGGGCCTCGCATTCCATCAGCCGCCGTGTCCACCGCGCGTACTCATCGTCGCTTTCACGAACACGCCTTCGCTCGGCGGTCGCATAGAGAATCGCGCTTTCTGTTAAGCCTTGTTGACACATCGACTGCAAAGTCAAGTCGTCGCCATCAACTGCGAACGCAACGTGATAGAACGGTAGAGTTGCACACAACAAGATGCTCGCTGGGCTGAATTTCAAGCTAAGAAGCGGCTTTTGTTTCATCCTGGTCCGATATTTCTGTTTGCGTTGGCATCGCAGTTGGCGAGCAAGCCGATTTTTTCTGCGGCTGAGTACATGACAATTCCAGCTGCGGTCGCGAGATTCAGACTCCTCACCGGCCCGGGCATCGGTATGCATAACTGCTGGTTGGCATACTCTCTGCGCAGGTTATCGGGCAATCCGCTTGTCTCGCGACCGAATACCAGAGCGTCACCTCGCGCGAACTGAGCCGTGTGATAGGAAGTCTCCGCAAACTTAGTCAACAACCACATTCTCGCACCAGGGAGCGCACTGCGGAGGTGTTCCCAGTTGTCGACCGTTTCCCAGTCAAGATGTTGCCAATAGTCCAATCCGGCTCGCTTTAGTTGCGAAGCGTCCAGACGGAAGCCAGTTGGCTTAACGATCCAAAGTTTGGCACCCAAAGCAACACAAGTGCGACCAATATTGCCCGTATTTTGTGGAATCTCGGGCTGGTACAAAACGACATGCAATGGCGGAGTCGAGTCGAGATTTATGGGGCTACCGGTAGCGTGCATGAAGCGTTTTTTCTATAAAGTCAGTTCGCACGGACTATGCTAGAATCTATAGCACCTGTGCCAGACCCTACTGTGCGGCCAATTGTGCAGGCGCATTGTGCAGGCGCATTGTGCAGACGCATTGTGCAAACACCGTGGCAGACGCTGCTAGCGTCTGCGCCCTGTTTCCCTGTTCAATTTGCAAACCAAGTTTTGCGGACGACGCTAGCAGCTTTCGCCCACGGCATCACTCTCATCAGTTTATTTTATGCCAATTCAAGTTACTTGTCCTGGATGCCTAAAACGATTTACGGTCAACGATAAGTTTGCCGGCAAAAGTGGTCCATGCCCTAGTTGTCGCAAAGTAATCAAGATTCCGGAAAAGTCCGAAGAGGTCGTGATCCACGCGCCCGAGCCAACAGGGCCAAAGGACTCGACGGGCAAAAGCGTACTCAAACCGATACATCGAAAAGAAGTCGCCTTGAGCATGCCCGTCATGCTTGGCGCCGGCATCGCGACGTTCATTGTCTTCGGACTCGCGTTGGGTATTCGATTGACGGGTGAATCGCCACCTACCGCACTGCTGGTCATCGGCGCCATTTTGCTCGCCCCGCCGCTAGTATTCCTTGGTTACTGGTTCTTGCGGGACGATGAACTCGATGGGTATCGTGGCCGTGAGTTGCTCGTTCGCTGCGGAATTTGCTGAACGGCCCAGCCCTCGCCGGATCGAACGTAGCTGAGCCGATCGTGCAGGCGACTCGGGCGTCCCTGCCAGAACTCAATTTGCTCCGGCCTCAGGC
>JANNNN010000680.1:0-8309 GCA_031398555.1 Planctomycetia bacterium
CGATCAAGGCCGCGCAGCGCTACAACGCCAGCGTGAAGGCGGGCGAGGGCGGTGCGCAGGTGCTGTCGTTCACGCAGCCCGGTCGCTATCGCGCGGCGGTGACGGTGAACGCCGAGGGCTTACCCGTGGCGGATGCTGCCAGCATCCGAACCGACGCTCGCAGCGTCGGCCACGAAGCGCACCTTCGGCACCAATCAGTACCTCGTCATCCAGCAACAAGTGGTTTTCCGCAAAGCGCTATATGGCTTACTTTCGTTTTGACAGCATTGAACATGGAAACGTTCACGTTGACTTTACGTTTATTGCGTGTGAAGTTCATCGTTATGCTTCGACCTATCAGGCACCGCATCGCCCATGTTCTCTCTGTGGCGCCGCAGTTCAATCGCGGCATGGTAGCGACTCGCAACACTTGATTGCGGAGCAATTCCGCCACCTACAATCAGAATGGTAAGCAACAAAATCGAAACTCGCTCGGGCCAGCGAGCACTTAACGAAGCGTGCGTGGATGATCGCCGACCAGTGAAGATCCTAAAGTACGCATGCAGAATTGCGATCCCGTTGAGTGCTGCAGCGATCACAACTGCAGAACCAACCTGCGGATATACCTCGACAGCGCCCTCAACTAACAACTCGATTGCGATAAAGCCAATTGTGCCTGGGAACCCGATGGCAGCGAGTCCCGTCAGCAAGAAGAATCCTGCCATCGAAGGCATCTGATCGAATAACCCGTGATAATCTGTCAGCGAAACTCTTCCGATTCGCGACTCAATGGATCGAAGCGTAAGCCCAAAGCCCGTTAGCGATAGCCCAACGCTCAGCCAAACACATAGCGCGCCTGTCAATCCAATCGGTGTGACCAATTCGAGCCCAACCAGTACGAGCGAGGCGTTGCTTAGGAACAAATAGCAAAAGAAGCGACGTGCTTCAGATTGAACGAGAGCCATGCCAGACGCATAAATCGCTGTGACCAAGGAGAGCAATGCGATCCAGTGCAGAGCCCAATCCGGTGCGACTGGTAGCACAAGTCGCATTACCGCAAATGCGCCGGTTAGCGGTGTTGCAAATAAAATTGCTGTACCAAAGGAAGCTTTCTCAAACAAGTCGGTCATCCAACAGTGGACGGGCACAATCCCACTTCGCAAGAGCGTTGCCGCAGTGAGCAACGCTCCAGCTAGTAAAGGCGGCCCATTTGGAGAAGTTCGAAACTGTAACAGGCCATAGCCTACTGAAAGTAGGATCACAAACAGACCCATGTGCAGTGAAAAAACTCTTGTGCAACGATTGCGTGCCCGCAGCTCGAGCCAGGGTGGAACAGTTGCAAGAGATAGCAGCGCGACGAGTACCCACGATGCTCGGCAACTGAATGTCGCTAACAAGATACTTTCAGACATGAGAGCAAGCGGAAAAGAAAACCTTTGAATCTTGATCCTCAGAGTTGCAAGTATCGTGACCAAATAAACGATAGTCGCAAGTGGCAGTAGAGGCGCACTTAATTCGTCCACAACGAAGATGTCTCGGTGGAAGAAAAATGTGACTAAATCCCAGTGATCTCGAGCTTCGAACGATTCAAGCAAACTAAAATCAATAAACTCACCAATCGCGAAAGCGAGTGCAAGTGCAGAAGCAAGAATTGCAAAGATCCGAGCTTTCAGGCCGTCATGGATAAAGTACGTGACAATCGCGCCAATCAACGGCGTGACGATTGCAGCTTCTAGCCAGGGAAAATGTAGTTCGGGCATTACAATCCATTCGATTCATATTTAAATAGTTGAGACAGCCGCATACTTCAGAACCCTTTGGATCCGGTGTCGATGAGGCTTTACTGCGATATTCGTTGCGCAGTTACGTGGAGCGCGGGTTCAGCAAAACTCTCGGGATGCAATTCCGTCTTGTCAGATTCTCGCGACGGCTCACTCGATAGCCAGTCTGTCCAGCGTCGCTCCTGCCGATCTGCCCAGCGAAATGCCGCGACAAAGGGCCAGACGATCCAGTTGTCGAGTATTGTATCCATGTATCCCCGCTCGAACCCAAACCGATAAACCCAAAGCTGCAAACTTTTGGGTATCCACTTTGCAACCCGCGACGGTTGGCGGTTCCATCGACCGCCAATTGCATTTTCCATTGCGTGATAGTCAGAGAGCAACGTCGGGGCGCGCAGCAGTTGTAGGGTTCGCATACAGGCATGCCCTACAATATGAATCAATGCCAAATAGTAGAATCCAAGTCCAATCTCGACGACAATAATGCCGACCTGCGATAGCGACGCGTAGGCAAGCGAACTTTTAACATCGCTCTGTACTCGACTCATGACTGAGCCCGCGAAGGCAGAAATCGCGCCCACAAAGACAACAATCCATTGCAGTAACTGCGAAGCCTCAAGTATGGGACTGACACGCAAGAGTAAGTAAGCCCCTAAGTGAACAGAAAGTGAACCATAGAAAACAGCGCTCGATGGAGTCGGTCCTTCCATCGCACGGGGCAACCAACCTGAAAAAGGAACGAGAGCCGATTTTCCTGACGCGGCCAGCAGTAGAAGTAAGCCCACTATCAATGCGTTGGTTGAGCTCAAGTGCGCCGTACCGCCGGGCCAAGGCTCACTACCCACAAACGATGCAAAATCGCCTTCGCCCGTCAAATGGTGCATCGCCAAGGCGCCGATCAAAAAGGCCGCATCGGCAAGTCGATACACGGACCACACTCGTTGACCGTTTCTTACTGGACTTTCCCGTTCCTGGAAGTACGCAACCAACAACGCCGATGACAGGCCAACCATTTCCCATCCAAAAAACAACGTCTCAATAGTACCTGCTACTGACGACAAAACCATACCTGCTAGGAAAAGCGAATACAATAAAAAAAAGCGATGGTAGCCGGGCTCACGGTGGAGATAGCGCCGCGTAAATGCACCAACGACGCCACACAGGACCAGAGATAACAACAAGAATGGTACGCTGAGTCGATCGAATATGAACTTTAAGTGAAAATGGAAATGCTGCTGCGGAATCGATACCCAATCGCCAATATCGACTGGGACGAATCGGGAGTCAGTTAAAAGCATAAGCAAAAAAATCGCGATAGCTGGAATCAATGACAAACCGACCGTAACTTGCGTCAGCCTAGAAACGAAAGATTCACTCAGCCGGATGACAAAAAGCGATGAAAGGCCCATAACCGTGAGCAATAACAGGGGGGAAACTACAGTGGTGATTCCTAGGACGTAGAAGATCGATTCGGTGTTCAAAATGCAGCCTCCTGTCGAACTGTTGCTACCGCTGCACTAGTTCCATCATCAATGACTGAAGCGAAACCAAGATGCTCTCGCGACCCTCGAAACCAATCCATGGACGAAGAAACAATCGGAAGCTCATTTGTTCTGTTGTCGTAAGGTTTGAATTCACCATCGCGATAAACCAAAATCTCAGACGTGGTGGTGTCTAGAAGTGCCAGTTGAACCCATTTGCGAACGACCAGACTTTCGATTGCCGGATTGGCATAAATAATTCGCTCCATAATCGTAGGATTCGTCTGGACCACAAAGAGAATTCTCAGCGGTTCGTGAATCTCGACCATTTGAGCCGAAAGTCCTGGCCGAAGATCGCTGGCAGCTCCGGTCATAACGCCAGCCAACGACGTAATGTTGTGAGGCAGCTTCGAACCACATCCGTGACCTTCTGGATCGACCGTCGAAAAGTAGTATTCGAGACTGATACCACCACAGACGGGAATCGCAGCTTGTAGAATACGCTCCACGATTTTGCCGTCGGCCGTATCAATGCTCGGATCATAAGATGCTAGGAAAGCGCGTCGATCGAGGAACAAACCGCGACTCCAATCTCGCTGCCCTACAAAACACATCGCATTGGTCGCGTGGTTATACTCAGGTCGAGCTTGTGACAGGTCTTCGGATCTCTCTTCTACATGCTGAAGTGCTTCGGCGGGGGTCAAGCTAAGAGGGGCGGATTCGAATCTTCGTGCTCGCTCAAGAGCATTGCGTTGCCTCGCTTCATTGATACTTGCTTCCATCTTGCGGAATAGCTTGCGGTGCGAGTGCGGCAATTGATCAAGGTCGTAGTACTCGACGCGATCGTTGCAAGTATTATGATAGCCGCCGATAAATCGAACTCCGTCCGGAATATTGATGCCTGCATTACAAACAAGTTTCCTAACTTGCAAGTCGTTTGCCATCCAAGCGAAAGCGCGTGCGTTGGGACCTCCTCGACCGCCACTGCATGCTCCGCAATTGTAAGCCGATTCGTGAGGATTGTTCAAACTGCTCGATCCATGACCTAAAAACAAAACGATCGGCGAGAAATCCTTTATCATCCCGATGTCCTGCAGTATTCGAACTACAATACCAGCCATCTCAGTGACCGTGTATCCTAATGATTCAAATTCCGGTCCAGGGTCGGGCGTCTCTCGTTGAAGATGCAGCTCTGTCGCAGGTGGACTAACTAAGCCACCAACCGAACTGCGGATACGAGCGGTAATGTGGGGAGCCAGGATGCGTGCCACGAGCGGAAAAGTTGCGAGCGAACCAAACACGCCCGTAATCAAGCCTCCGACAATTGTGCGAGATCCAGAATGCACCCGCTGCGAAACGTGACCGATCAACCGCCGACGCTGAGATCTCTTTTCGTTTTCATCAACCGCTGAAAACACAGGCTCTTCGATGACGTAGTGTTTCGGCACAATATTGATAGGACACAGCGGTCGATAATGCGCCTCTGCCGCTCCACGGTAGTACATTACAACTGCAAAGAAACCAGCCGCGCCGTAGGTTTCGCATTCGGGTGCTAATTCTTCTAGATGACGGCGAAATGACTCTTCGCGATCATCGATACAGGTGATTACTTGAAACGAAGCCGCTTGCTTTCGCCCGCTATTACGGCGATCCTTTCTTATCGCAGAGTGAATCTTCACAGCATCCAGGGCTGCATCACGATATTTGCGTTCGTAGGCTAAGTGCAATATTCGTCGGCGCTCAAGACTATTGAATTCAGTGACTTCAGTTGCAAGCTGTTTCCACTGAGCAGTATTAAGGCTTCGTAGCTGGTCGGGCGTATATCCGCATGCTTGACCAATCTGAAAAATCGCGAATGCCGTGCTGTTGCTCGACTCACATGGTCCGCGACAGAGTCTAGCAGCGGCGTTCCGTACCTCTTTCAGTTCCTTGATTCCTAGTTTTTCACTCGCAACAAATGCGATAGCATGTCGATCAAGCATGAGACGAACTGCTAGGAACTCAACCAATGAACCTGGCTTGGCTGGGCGTGGAGTCCAGGGCGCACAAGCCTCCATTTGCCAAACCATTCCCGCCCACCCTCGCAAAGCCAATAGCGTCGACTCGACAAAGCTTTGGCGTTCTTCAACAGCTACGCCAAGTTGATTCAGTGAATCGAGAATCGACTCACATGGATCTACTTGTCGCGAACGCATTCGTCGCAGTTCAATACTCAATTTATTCATCCAGCTTGGCTGCGCCGCTGCCTTAGATGAGTAGAGATTAATGAAAGATCGAAATAAACCATCCTCTCGAGAAGGCATTTCCCAAGCCGCAAATCCCTGGTCGAGATAAGCAGCCGTGAATCGGATCAGGATATCGTTAACCAGAGCGTCAGTATCTGCTCCCGTTGCCTTAGCGAGTAGAACTCGATGTCTGCCAAGAGGCAAAACTCCTGTAGCATCGGTGGAGTCCAGAAGTCCATTGACCGCCTGCACATGAT
Source organism: Planctomycetia bacterium (assembly GCA_031398555.1). Classification (GTDB taxonomy): domain Bacteria; phylum Planctomycetota; class Planctomycetia; order Pirellulales; family Pirellulaceae; genus Aureliella. Next base: position 5,724 of record JANNNN010000680.1, read on the forward strand.
CACGACAAGTCCGCCACAGACTGTGGAGTGTGTAAGCCTCCCAGTTTGCTTCCGACCAACTGTCAGATGACTCAACCACAAATGTCTGCAGATCATCCAACTTTAGGTTTGCGATTTTTATGGGGGTTAAGGATGCGAGTCGGCTCTTAACCATATTCCGCGTGGCCGCGATTATCTTTTGCGCGACGGTGCTGGGAACCTCATCGCGAAAACGCCACAACGCGTCCGACTCCGCCAGCATCCATTGAAGCTCTCGATCCGGCAAACTGTTCATCGGGAATCGCAACATGGCAAGTCGCAGCGCGTAGCGAGTGCCTGAGTCGGCCACGAGGCGATCCGCCTCATCGCCCAAGTCCTCTTGAAGAATCGTTTCTATATCGACCATTCGAATTCGGCCGCAACTCATTTCCTTCCGATACCGCTCTTCCGAAAAATACGGCTCGCTACTGAACAACTTTAACCCAGCAAGCACGCCCTCCTCGAAATTAAGATCTTCGAAGGCATGTAGAGTGTTATGGTGAACAAAGACCTTGATCGGCCCTTGTGAAGGTAAATAGTGGATCGCATGTTCAATGTAGCTGCGGATTTCCGCAGTTTCAGAGGAATCAGCGGTTGCACGCATCGAATGGCTCATATTGACAACACCGTATCGTCGGATCGACTGACTAGTACTTGGTATGGAAATTGACTTCTACGGTTTCGCAACACACTGAAACGTGGTTGTTTGGCGCAATCTCATCGGAAATATATTTTAAAACCTGCTCGGCGGTCGCTGATTTCGTAATAACTTCAAAGCGTATCTGTTCGACGGGCTTGCGATCGGTCTGGGTCAAGCCAGTTCGACCAAGTCCGCGACAAGGCATCGAAGTATAACCGCTTGCCCCAAGCGCGATTACTCGCTCAATAATCTGAGTCTCAAGCTGGGGGTCGGTCACGATCGTAATGCGGCGGAGCGCGGTAAGGCCCTGCTTTCGCGATGCCATCGGATGTGATGACATCGGTCTGTGTGCATCCAACCCTCGAACTTCCAGCGTTAATTGATTTTGCTCAAAATCCATTTGCAACTCATGTAGTTTCTCCATCACGCTGTGATCGACTAATTTAGCCGCCGATAGGTCGACGATTACATTGTTGCGTCCAACGAGGCCAAGCTGCTCAATCTGGCGTCGGAACGGAATGAAGTTTGAGAAAACGGCGGAACCACGTGCATTAATCAACACTGTATTCTCATCAAGCTCTTCGATTTCTAGGTACGGCAAAAAAATTGAAGACAGAGGAAGCCCGTTGTACATGTGAATCGAGAGTTTTACGGCGATGCCGATCGCAATACCTACCAACAAGTCCGTCGCAAGCACCCCGACCATGGTCGCAACGAATATGATCAGTTGCTCACGCCCAGTCTTGTAAACGTTGATGAATTCCAGCGGCGATGCTAAGCGGAATCCTGTGTAGACCAGCATCGCGGCTAGTGCAGCCAGCGGCACGCGATGGATAAGTCCTGGCAGCAATGCCACAAACGCAAGCAGCAACACACCGTGCCAGAAGTTTGCAAACCGTGTTCGCGCTCCATTATCAATATTGGCTTTGCTACGAACAATTTCAGAGATCATCGGCAAACCACCGATCGAAGCGACAACTGAATTAGCGATACCAACAGCGACCAAATCGCGATTTAGATTTGTCTTGCGTCTCCAAGGATCAATCATGTCGATCGCTTTCGCGCTGAGCATCGATTCCAACGATCCAATCAACGAAAACATGACGATCCACTGAAGTGAAATCAAAAAGTACTTTGAATCAGTTAAAGCGGAGAAATCCGGAAACGCCATAGCGGCGATTAGGTTGTTGGGAACGGCAACTAAAAACTGCTCGCCAAGGTCATAGTCGTGACCCAAAAATGAATAACTATGTTGGTGAGAAAGATCGAAGTACTGGCCCATCGGGATAGCAATGATTAGGACTAGAAGCTGGGCTGGTATGGACTTAATCAGAACGTTCTTCGTACGGGCTTTCCAATAGCCAAAACCAAAAAGTATGCAGAGACTTACGATGCCGATGATGGCAATGTCTGGGTTTGCACGATAGAGTTTTTCGGGGATTTCTCGTAGGATTTCAAGCGGTTCTCCTTTTGCCGATTGACCGACTGCCACCGGCAGTTGCTTGAGCATGATGATGACACCGATAGCCGCTAGCATGCCGTGCACGACTGCGGTTGGAAAAAAATCGCCGAGTACGCCCGCTCGAACGATACCAAAAATGATTTGAATTAGGCCAGCCGCGACTGCCACTGCGAGCGTCAAGCGATAGGCCTGGAAATCAGCTGCCGGATCCGCACCGCCAGTGTATCCAAATGCTGAGACTGCTCCGAAGACTATCACGATCATACCGGCCGCAGGGCCCTTGATCGTCAACTCCGAATTGCTCATGAAAATCGTAAGAATGGACCCCACAATTGCAGTGAACACGCCTGCAATTGCTGGAAAGCCTGATGCGAGAGAAATTCCCAAGCACAGCGGGAGCGCGATCAGAAAAACGAGCAGACCAGATATGAAGTCGTAGCGAAAGTACTTCACAAAACCTGCAGGG
>JANNNN010000694.1:0-15549 GCA_031398555.1 Planctomycetia bacterium
GGCGCGTTCGAGGACGATCCGGAGCTAACGGACAAGAAATTCCCTGGCAATCCGTCCAAGTCGTACCGCACTAGCGACACCCTTCGTGTCATCGGCGAAGTCATCAATTGGGCGGGCCATTCGCCCGAGCAGATCAGAACGATGCGGGAGCATATCGCGCGGGTCAGCGCTGAGGTGAACAAGGACTAGAGGGCGCGCGGGTTGCGACGGCCGTCTACGGCGAAAGACGTCCGGTCATTGATAGCGTTCCAGCCGGTGCATTGGGGACGCATTCCGTTCCCCGGTGACGTGGGTCACGTAGGATTTCGTGCGGCCCTGCCCTATATTCCTTCAAGCCAACGGAGGACCTTCCATGTCTCACGAAATTTCCCGCCGCAGCGTCGCGTTGGGTCTGGGCGCAAGCGCGCTGTTGCCCGCCACGGCTTTGGCGCAAGCAGAGCAGACGTATTCGCAGGATGAAATTCTTGCTGCGGAAGAATGGTTCAACGATCGATGGCGGGATCTCGTGGGCTTCGACTATGACTATCCCAACAATCCCGCCAATAACGGACGATTTGAGGAACTGCCCGCGGGCGGGAAGTCCATGCCACTTCCCAATAATCCGCAATTCATTGCAGCTATGAATGCATTCGTCGATGGTCACAACGCAGCATTCGAATCGTCGGTCCCGCACTTGGCAAACATCTCGTCCCTTCACCAGATTGTGATTCCAAGCTCGGCTGACAATCCCGAACTGCAAGTAAAGGATTTTGTTCGGGAGACAATCCAGAATTGCTTCCTGCCTTTGACCGAAATCCCAATCATCTACCAGTTCATCCATGGTCCTAGCTACCAACCGCGGCCCGGCAAGCAGGTAGTGCGTGACCGCAATGGTGTATTACTACGACCCGGCCATCCGGATTTTGACATTGCCCCTATGGCCAAGCGAGTAGGACCAAATCCATCAGCCGTTCCACCCAAATTGTTGAACGAAACGCAATTTACCGACTTCAAACTCGATGGTGCTTCGAACGCTCACTGCTTCTACGCTGTCCGGGAATTCAATTTCAAAATGAAAACCGGACCGTTCAGTCCGATCCTGGGGCCGGTTCATATGGTTCATACCGCCCCTCCCCGTCCACCGGAAGTGGTCAAGATTACTCCCATCCTGGAGCAACGCGAACTGGGGATCTCACCGGCGGTCGAACTTCGGATCAACAGTTACCCAACCTTCCAGCAGATCAAGACGGCTCAGGCCTACCGCGCAATGAAGGGCGTCGACGCTCGCTCGGTTCGCACCATGGTGAAAATTGCTGATGTCGATCTCGTGCAAGCTGGTATGGAGGCAGATACCCAATGGATAATTAGAGACGACTTCTCCGATCTCGGATTCGTTCCCTATGGCGACCCGCTTTTCTACGTCGTGACTGTCTCACGCAAAGTTGAATATCTTGATCGTGATGGCGGCTTGATTTCCAGCCTTGTACCCTCCGATCCTTCCAAAATGGTACTCACCAATATTGTCGAGAGCTACAATCCGGAATCTCCCCGGTTGGAATACTATTCGACTGTGCTCAACGCAACGGGCGAACTGCAGCAAGTTACCCTGGTTTGGGAAAAAACAGTCCACAATGGAAAGTATCACCTTTACAATCGCAATGCGCAGGGAAACTGGATTAAGATGAGTTCGGTGCAAAATAACGCGAACCGCGTCGTTGTGGACCTAGCGTCCCTGGGCAGTGATACTTTGCAGGTACAGGACGCAAGTGGCAATCCGATCTATCATCATTTTAAAGTGGTATCAGAAAACTTTGCTGGAATGCTCAGCCGAACAGACAAAATTCTCACCATTCACCAACCTGAATTATGGCACGACATTTCTACCCTCTGACTCCACATGAGCTCAGCATTGATTGCTGGTCTGCCACTTGTGCCGTGAGCTGATCGACCAACATACAAGTCTGCAGATACAGTTGGGTCAAACGGACTGGGAGACTTCCTCGGCAGTGCTTGGTCTCCAGGGGCTCGTGCCAAGCTTTAAAAATATGAAATCAAAGGCACTCATGACCTCAAAAATACGATTGTGCAAACTGCTTCTTTGCTTTTACCAGCTTTTCATCTACCAGCTCTTACTCACCAATTTGGTCAGACTACCTGCCCAAGAACTTCAACTTGGACCTCCAGAACTGGCATGGTCAGCGTTACCGGATCTGCCAAACGAATTAGGTGTAGCGGGTCCATTTGTCGGCATCCACAATGACACATTAATGGTCGCAGGCGGTGCGAATATCCAGCGTCCAGTTTGGGACAACCCAAAGTCCTGGCTGGATGAAATCTGGGTTTTGACCAAAACCGAGTCAGGACTGAAATGGCGAAATGGTGGCAAGCTAGCGCGTCCAATTGCTTACGGAGCCGCAGTCTCAACACCGCGCGGCGTTCTCTGTATCGGCGGCAACGACCAGAATCGAAACTATCGCGAAGTTTTTCTCCTGCAGTGGGATGAGGTTAAACAGCAGTCAAATAGTCAAGATTATCCACCGCTTCCAGGACCATTCGCTTATGGTCAAGCGACCATGGTCGATGACGTAATCTATGTAGCTGGCGGTCAACGGGGATTGCAACTCGATTCAGCCATGAGCAACCTCTGGTCACTGAATCTCGCGGACGCGCATAGCCCAGACAAGTTTAAGTGGCGTGATCGTAACCCTATACCAATACCATCGCGGGCCTTCAACATCACAGCTCACCAGCACAACGGCGACGAAGATTGTGTCTACGTGATCGGTGGTCGACATCAAATAAACGGAGTGGTTCATTTCTTAAGCGATGTGTGGGAGTTCAATCCCAAGACCGAAGTATGGCGACGACGAACTGAGTTACCTCGTAGCGTAACCGCAGGAACTGGGATCGGATTTGGTCAACGTAAGATTTTTTTACTGGGCGGCGACGACGGTTCACTGTTCTCTAAAACTGAAGAACTTAAAGATCAGCATCCGGGTTTTAGAAAGGAAGCACTCATTTACGATGCTGTAACTGACGCATGGACTTCGGCAGGCGCGACGCCACAAAACCAGGTCACCACGATTCCAGTTGTCTGGGACGACCGCATCATTATTGCCAGCGGCGAGGTCCGACCGCGTGTGCGAACACCGGCTGTTTGGGAAGTGAAATTAAAGGGAAAGTGAGCAGTTTCCCGTGGCGGATGCTGCCAGCATCCGCTGCGACGCTGGCAGCGTGGGCCACGACATCACCTACTGCGCAACGATCCAGACGCCATTCACTTTCGTTAAAAGTCCAACTAGCTCGCCGGTTTCGGCATCTGTAACCGCCGAACCAGCGAGTGTGTTTGAAATTGCAATCGATGTAACAATGGACAATCCCACAGCGTCATTCTTCGAAATTCGACTGGCGTCGATCGCAATCGGTTCATTCAACTCTGGATTGATAATCAGCAATACACTCTTGCCATTCCATTGTTTGTTGAACTTCGCAACTGGCCACTTTTCGAATTCGATAGCGTCGGGTAGTGCAAGTCTTGAAAGTTCGTTTTCATTGCTGACTTCTTTTTCGGAAAATGCAAAGCTGCTACCCGCCATTTCAATGGTTACATTCTCTTTCGTAGCAGTGGCGGCGCGGACAAAACTGGTCGGCACCAATAGCCTGCCATCATCCATGGCAAGTCCCCAGCTCTGAGCACTCTGGCGCCGATAGAGGCCCAGAAAAGAAGTCTTCCATGTCGCTGCGACACGAACGGGCTTGGGCAAGTCGCGCCGATCACCGGCTCCCGATTGTCCAACCGCAATTCGAGGTTGCCATCCGAGCCATTCGCGATTGGGTTCTTCCGCCAAGGTGAATCGATAACCGGTCACCACACGCTGTCCAGGTTCATTTGGCGTAGCGAAGGCAATACCACCGCGAATCCAAGATGCCAGCGAGTCGATGGAAAGCTGAATACCTTTGATGCCAACATCAAACTCCACGCCGCTGATCGACCACCATTTTGAATTGTCTCGAACCAGTTCTGAATACTCGGGTTCAATGACAACTTGAATGCGCACCGTTGCACCATCATTCGATAACCCGACGTTCGCGATTCGTCCAACTTCAAGTCCGCGGTAGGTTACCGGCGCGCCGCGCACCAAACCCGCTCGGTCAGCTGCATCCAATTCAATTTCCAGCGACCCATTGCGCCTTGGCAATGGTGGCGGTTCAGCCAATCCAACAAACTCACGTTGTGGAGTCGACGAGCTCGAATCGGGTTGAATGGCTAGATAGCGACCACCCAAAAGCGTATCCAGTCCACGGATCTCTGTGACATCCAAGCGCGGTTTCTCGATCCAAAATTGTGTTCCCGCTTGAGCGAATCCTTTGGCCGCACCTACCAAACGCACGCCTACAGTCACCGCTTCGGCGCTTTCGTTCAAGTCCACATAAGTTACTTCGCCAACTGCGATCCCTCGGAAGCGCACCGGATCGCCCACTTCCAAGCCCTCGCCAGCCGGAAATTGAATTCGAATCTCGGTTGCTTCACCTTCGGTCATTGCTAGAGGTGTTTCAATTCCCACGAACTCACGCTTCGGTTTGGTGGAATCGGGGCCTGGCAGGACGCCGACGTACTTCGCACCCAGTACCGTATCCAGTCCGGTAACTTGCCCCAGTCGCAATCGGGCTCGTTGAATCCAAAACTCACTCCCTTCGACCGCGAGTTTCTCGTTGCCTTGCTCAAGTTGAATTGAAACGTTGACTCCTTTCATATCTTCCGCAATGAGTACTTTGATCACCTTCCCGACATCGATGCCGCGAAAGTGCAGCGTATCGCCAGCTTTCAATCCATGACCTTCCTCGAATCGAACGTGCATGATGGTCCCCTGAGTTCGAAAACTGGAGACCACCAATCCGATGGCAACGACTGCACAGGCCGCAGTCGACCACCATACCTTCGTGCGCCACCGATTCGCGTTGGCTTCTGTGGCTGTAACGATTCGGGCCTGTGGGATACTGGCCGCCAAGTTGCTAGGTGCTGGTGATTCTTTCGCATTCATGCTTTCAGTTCACTTTCTTCCCAAATTGCGTGCGGATCAAACATGATCGACGCCACCATACTCATCACCACACACAACACAAACGCCACCACAGCCGGTCCCAACTTGAAAGAAACTAGATCGCCAAGCTTGACCATTGTGACCAGCAGGGCCAATAGCAGCACGTCCATCATGCTCCATCGTCCCGCTAGCTCGACTAAACGATAAGTCCACGCGCGATGCTGGCGATGCGTCAATCCAATCCAGCTCAGTTCTAACAGCGCGATCAACTTTACTAGCGGCAATACGATTGAGAATAGCAGTACGATCACCCCTACGAACCAACTTCCATGTAGCAGTAAATCAATGGTGCCACCGAGCAAGCTGGTCGCGTGATGATGACCTAATTTTTCTATTTCGAGGATCGGCAAAAACACCGCTGGAAGGTACATCAACAGTGCCGCCAGCGCCGCGGCGAAGCATCGCGCGGAACTTTGCTGACCACTGCGATTGCCGGCGTCAACGGTTGCTCCGCAACGAACGCACTCCGCCGTTTCTCGCAGTTCGAGCGGACGCACTTGTTGAACTAAACCGCAACAATGGCAAGCTCTTAAACGACTTGGGGTCATGAGTCACTCGCTAGGCATGGCGTCTTTGACGAGATACTGAGCAAACACTTGCACTCGCAGGGACTTGTCGCTTACTGATTCCAGTTCGCCCACCAACTTCCTCACTGTATCGAGATCTTCACCCCTAAAGATCATCGATGCGATGCGCATCGATTTGTTGTTGGCTTGTTCGCCGAAGAGCGCTGCGACGCCAAGTTTTTTCTGTGTGTATTGTTTTTTTGCGAACTCGGCAAGTTGATCGCGAATACTTCTTTGCTTTGCAACATCAACCGGCCACTTTTCATCCTGAGAAAAAATGACAATAACGCTGCTTTCCATTTTTGTGGTTTCAGCAGGAATGACCAGCTTTCCCGCGACGCATTGATACGGATGAATCTCAGTTTTCATAAAGCCCTCTGACACATAGGGATCGACACCGAATTTGGATTCAGCATCTGCGAGCGACGTGGCGTTGATGACGACAATGCCACGGACAATCTTGTCCGGATCAGCACATGGCCCAGCGGCCGAAAGTTCGCCGAGCTTTGCCAGTCGCCGGAAGTTATCCAAATGCGAGGCTTGCATCTTCTGAATATCTTCTGGAGCGGTGCCTTGTGTTGATTTGCCGGTTACAAGAAAAACGAAGTAATCCGATTTTTCATCAGCCGCTCCGACTATTTGGCCGCAAGCGAAAAGTAGGAGAACGGCGATAAAACTTCGAGCGAAACTAGTCATGAACACCTCAGGTTGGTTAAAAATGTGAACGATTCTCTAAAGGGCTTAAAGACTGCTAGAATTAGGCGTTATGCACAAATCCAATATTCGCAGTCGTAACCAAAGTATAAGCGAAAGATGACCATGGCAATCGAGAAACCCGTTACCGACAGCAAATGGAAGCCGCTACGCGTTTGGCCAGTCGTATTTTTGCTTATTACAATGATAGTCTGTCGTTTCACACCGACCTTGGTCCAAGACGGTCCAGCGATGCTGTGGGCGGTGGGAGCGTTCGGGCCGCTGTTGATGAGTTTGTTGATGGTGCTGTGGTGGTTGATCGCAAGTCGCGCTCGTTGGTTTGAACGTTTACTGGGCTTTGTTGGGATCGGCCTCACGGCATGGGTATCAATAGTCTCGCTCGACAAAACGATGGTCGGTCCCGCCATCTTGGTCTTGATGATTCCGCTAGGGATGGCGTTGTTCGGTGTCGGCACAATCCTTTTCTCACGGAGTCTCTCAATAAAACGAACGGTGATTTCGATCTTTCTCGCAGCCTGTGGTTTTGGGAGTACCACGTTGCTGCGTTCCGACGGGATGTGGGGTAACTACGCCATGGGGCTCAACTGGCGCTGGAAACCCAACTCGGAAGAGCAAATCGCTGAACGAGGCCAGCCGGTGGCGTCGAAAAGTGATGTTGTTGAAGGCGATCTGGTAAATCCGCAATGGCCGTCGTTTCGTGGCAGTGAAGGAAACAGTCGCGTACGCGGAGTCAAGTTGGCAAGTGACTGGAGCACGAATCCGCCGAAGCTGATTTGGAAGTCGCTTATCGGTCCAGCATGGTCTTCTTTCGTGGTTGCTGGCAACTGGTTGTTCACTCAAGAACAGCGAACGAATATGGAAGCGGTAGTCTGCTACGATGCAAAGACTGGCAAAGAAGTATGGGTGCAGGAAATCGAGTCTCGGTTCGAAGACCCGCTCGGTGGCCCCGGTCCAAGAGCAACGCCTACATTAGCCGGAGGCAAACTCTTTACCATGGGCGGTCAGGGTTGGCTGCTGTGCCTGAATCCACTTAATGGGGATGTCTTGTGGAAGAAAGATATGCGCGAAGTCGCTGAACGAGTGCCGCCGATGTGGGGCTTTTCATCTTCGCCGCTTGTCGTGGGGAAAATTGTCGTTGTTCAAGTTGGTGGCCCTGACGATAAAGGCGTGATGGCCTTCCATGTTGAAACCGGAGAGCTTGCATGGTCAACCGAGTTTGGAGACGACGGTTACAGTTCGCCGGAACTTTGCAGAATACTTGGTGAAGAATCTATTGTCGTGATTTCGAAGTTGGGCATGAGTTTACTCGATCCCACGACCGGAAAAGTTCGACTTGACTACGACTGGAAAATCGATGGCTATCGTTCGTTGCAGCCACAAATGATCGACGAAAAATCGATACTGCTTCCCAGCGGTATGGGCTTTGGAACCCGCTTGGTTGAGTTCGAAAAAGTTGGGGAGAACTATTCAACAAAGGATCTCTGGACATCGCGCAAGCTGAAACCTGACTACAATGACTTTGTGGTCTACGATGGCCACATCTATGGCTTTGATGCACTGATATTCACTTGCATCGATCTCGCCACCGGCGAAGCTAAATGGAAGGGTGGTCGGTATGGCAAAGGTCAAGTTCTGCTGGCCGAAGATTCCGGGCTGCTGCTGGTTGCTAGTGAGGAAGGAGATTTGGTGCTGGTTAAAGCCGACCCGACCAAGCATACTGAGCTAGGAAGAATTAAAGCGATCGAAGGCCGAACTTGGAATCATCCTGTACTGGTCGGCAATCGACTGTACATTCGCAATTCGCAAGAGGCCGCGTGTTACGAACTACCCGTCGCATCGGAACCCGTCGCTCAACTACAATAAGTCCCGCATCTACAATTCTGCGGTATTCCAAGCAGGAAAACCAACCTTGAGACTCAGTTTTTTGTTGCAAATCACTTTGAGCGTTGTACTAGCAACTGCTTTTAACGGATATTCCTTGGTTTCAGCCCAGGACAATACGGCTTCGCCCGTCACTTGGTCGTTATGCACGCTTGAGGGATGGAATGTAAGTATCAACGAACAACTTCAAAAAGACGATCCGCAGCGTTTGGCAATGGCTCTTGATTTGTTGTCCAAACAGCTGCAAGAAATCGTACGTGGCGTGCCACGCGATGCCGTGAAACGACTGCGCGACGTCACGCTCTGGATATCGCCCGAGTATCCCGGAGTCGGTCCGAGAGCCGAGTATCATCCCGGAGCGGGTTGGCTGCGCAATAACGGACGCGACCCAGCGATGGCCAAAGGAATCGAGTTCACCAACGTCCGCATCTTCGAAGCAGAAACGCGACGCATGCCGAACTTTGCGTTGCACGAACTAGCCCATGCCTACCATGATCAAGTCCTCGGCAATGACCATAAAGAATTGATCGCGACTTTCGAACGCGCGAAAGCTGGTGGAAGGTACAATCGAGTCGAACGACAAGATTCCGAGGGGCGCAAGTCGCAAGATCGAGCTTATGCACTGACCAGTCCACAAGAGTATTTCGCAGAAACATCCGAAGCCTACTTTAGCAAAAACGATTTCCAGCCCTACAATCGAACTGAATTGGAAGTGTTTGATCCCGCCATGTACAAGTTGCTCGAAACCCTGTGGCGCTAGTACGCAGCGACCAAGTATGCCCACAATGGAAAACCCTACCTATGATCTCTTGCTCAAATCGCCGATCGCTTCTTATCCATTGGGCTATGATGCATGCAACGATGTTGATGTTGATAACTGTCGCATGCGGCGCCGACGGGAAGAATGCAGACAACTGGCCGATGTGGCGATATGATGCTGGACGAAGTGCAGCATCACCGAACAACGTGCCGGACGAATTGAAACTTTTGTGGCGCGCCGACTATGGCCAACGCCAGCAGGCTTGGGACGATCCACTCAATCTAGATTTGATGACTTATGATCGGACATTCGAACCGATCGTAGTCGACGGACGCATGTTCTTTGGTTTCAACGATCAAGACAAATTGCTTGCGCTCGATGCGAGAACTGGCAAAGAGTTGTGGTCTTATTATGCCGAAGGACCCGTTCGCTTGCCACCTGTCGGTTATCAGGGCCGAATTTACTTTTGCAGCGATGACGGCTTTCTCTATTGCGTCAATGCCACCGACGGCGAGCTTGTTTGGAAATTCCGCGGTGCTCCGAATGCACAGCATGTGATTGGCAACCGCAGAGTGATATCGGCTTGGCCAGCCCGCGGCGGGCCTGTGATACGAGATGGAAAAATCTACTTTGCAGCCAGTATCTGGCCATTCATGGGGACATTCATTTATTCACTGGACGCTGCCTCAGGCAAAGTTGAATGGCGCAACGACAGCACTGGAGCTCAATACATCAAACAACCGCATAGTGCACCCTCTTTCGCGGGTGTCGCGCCTCAAGGCGCAATAGTCGCTACTGAAAAGATGCTGGTTGTTTCCGGCGGTCGTTCTGTTCCGGCTGTCCTTGATCGTGCCACCGGCGATCAGCGTTACTTCGAGATCAACGCGGGTGGCAAGGGAAGCGGCGGTTCGTTTGTCGCAGCCAACGACAACTTCTTTTTTGTACACACTCGAGATAAAGGCACACGTGCATTCGACTTGGCCAATGGCCTAAAAACAGCGTTCATGCCCAATGAACCAGTTCTAGCTGGCGACGTACTCTACTCTGCTGAAATGGACAAAGATAAACCCGTCATTCGAGCCTACGGAGCTGACCAGAAAATGCTTTGGGAGATCGATGCTGATGGCCGTGGCGATCTCATTTTAGCCGGCGATAAGTTGATCGCGGCCAGTAAAAGTACCATCACCACGATGCGGCTACCGCGCGAGGACAAGCCAGCCGAAATCAGCTCGTCGATACCCGTCGATGTGCAAATCGAGCGATTGCTCGTCGCGAATGACAAGCTATTCGCCGTTTCGCTCGATGGAAAAATCTTAGCTTTCGGAAAAATGGCCGATCCGTTTCTAGCAGTTCAACGTACATCGCAATCCGCGCCGAGTTCGATTGGCGTCGGCAACGTGGATCGCGAACGAGCGAGCGAACTAATGACGGCCTCCAGTGCTGAAGGCTTTGCTTACTGGTACGGCAACGTGAAATCGAAAACACTTGCAGCGATAGCCGAAAAATCACCGTTTGTGGAACTGGCTGTTGTCGATGAAGACGAGTCGCGAATTCAGGAATTCCGTTTGAAGATGTTCGATGGAGCGAAGATTCGAAACGTCAGCGCCCACCATGCAAAGGCCGGTGAGTTCCGTGCGCCCAGTTATACCGCGAGCATGATCTTCATCGCGCCCGAACTGGCCGCTTTGGCGGATGAATTAACACTCCAGCGAGTGTACGAATCGCTGCGACCCTTCGGTGGCGTAATGCACATGCTGACTGATGAGGGAGCAACTCTCGCACAACGCAATCATCTGGCCGATCGCGTTCGAGCCATGAACCTGGAAAAAGCAGAAGTTGAACTGCTTTCAAACAGCATTTGCGTTCGCCGCGTTGGCGCGTTACCTGGAACAGCCGATTGGACTCACCAATATGGCGACGTTGCAAACACGCTGAAATCCAATGACTCACGAGTCAAACTTCCACTCGGAGTTCTTTGGTTCGGTGGTAGCAGCAACATGGATGTCCTGCCCCGTCATGGTCACGGTCCGCCAGAGCAAGTGGTTGGAGGTCGTTTGTACATTCAGGGCATGAATAGTCTCAATTGCCGGGACGTGTATACGGGACGAGTAATCTGGAAGCGCCAGTTCGAGAATCTGGGTACGTTCGATGTCTACTACGATGCGACCTACGAAGACACACCGCTGGATCCAAAGTACAACCAAGTTCACATTCCAGGTGCCAATGGACGTGGTACAAATTATGTCGTCACCGAAGATCGTGTCTATATTTTGGTTGCTAATTCATGCTTGGTGCTGGATCCGAAAACCGGCGAAACGCTTACTGAGATTCAGTTGCCGAAAGACGCTGCCGGCGACCAAGCCGAATGGGGTTATATCGGCGTTTACAAAGATGTTTTGATCGGTGGATTGGGGTTTGCAAAGTACCGCGATCGGCACAAGCTGGAATTTGAATCAGACAAAGGTCTAAATGCGACTAAAGCCGGATTTGGTTCGAAGAGTCTCGATCGCGCGGCGAGTGTTGGCCTGGTTGGTTTTGATCGCCACACAGGTCAACAGCTTTGGACTATCGATGCCAAATATAGTTTCTGGCACAATGGAATTGTCGCCGGTGCAGACAAAATCTATTGTTTGGATAAATATCCGAGTCACATCGAAGAAGCGATGCGGAGACGCGGCAAACCACTTCCAAGTAGCTATCGCATGGTCGCGCTTAATTACTTGACTGGCAAAGTTGATTGGGAAGTCACTGAGGGGGTCTTTGGCACCTGGCTGGGCTACTCTGAGCAACATGATCTGCTGCTACACGCCGGTGCGCAAGCCAGCGATCGACTCTCAACCGAGACCGGACGCGGAATGACCGTGTTTCGAGCGGCCGATGGAAGCGTCAAGTGGAAAAACAACTCGCTGGCTTACTCGGGCCCGTGCATTCTTCATAATGACTTGATCATCACCAACGCAAACGCCTACAGCGAATCGGCGGGTGCGTTTTACATTCAAACTGGTAAACAAAGGTTAGTCAAGAATCCGCTGACGGGCGAGACGCAACCTTGGAAGATCACGCGAGCCTATGGTTGTAACAACATTATCGCGAGTGAAAATATGTTGACGTTCCGCTCAGGCGCGGCTGGGTTTTATGACTTACTGAACGAGTGCGGCACCGGCAATTTGGGCGGTTTTAAATCGGGCTGCACCTCCAATTTAGTGGTCGCCAATGGAGTTTTAAATGCGCCTGACTACACGCGAACGTGCAGTTGTTCTTACCAGAACCAGACATCGTTAGCACTCGTACACATGCCGGATATCGACGTTTGGACAGTGGATTCCGCCAACACTCGGGCAACACCCGAAAAGCCCGTAGAACGTCTGGCGATAAATTTCGGCGCACCCGGTGATCGCCGCGACTCAGACGGTCAGCTTTGGATGGAATATCCTACGCTGGCTGGTGATTCAGCATCGCTGAAGATTCGGATCAACTCAGAAGCCAAGTACTTCCAACACCATTCTTCGCTGATCACCGATTCAAAGCGACCGTGGGTCCTGTCATCGGGCGTCGACAACTTAACCGAACTTGATATTAAGTTACGTGTCGAGAAGCCGTATTCGCTCAAAACCGGCTTACCTGTCGACCATGTCGAAGACGACGCCGAGGAAGACGAAAAGGGTGAGGTCGATCTCAGTAGCAGTGATTTGGAATTGGTCGAAGACAGCGGACCTCAGACCGTTGGCGTCCGATTCAATAACATCAACCTTGCCCGCGGCACAAAGATACGCGGGGCTTACTTGCAGTTCACTTGCGATGAAGCTTCGAAAGACGAAACCGCACTGCGAGTTGCGATTGAAGATAGTGCAAATGCGAAACGATTCAGTACCTCGTCGCACGACATCAGTTCACGTACTAAGTCGAAAGCTGAGGTGCTTTGGAATCCGGCGGAATGGAAAACGGAAAAGGAAGCAACTGAAATTCAACGTTCGCCGGACGTTGCAGCACTGGCGCAGTCGGTGGTCGATCAGGCTGATTGGCGGCCTGGAAACTCGATGGTTTTCTTGATTAGTGGCAAAGGCAAACGTGTTGCAGTCGCTGCGGCAGGCCCTACGGCTGAAGCAGCGAAGCTGGTGATTGA
This sequence comes from Planctomycetia bacterium, assembly GCA_031398555.1. Lineage (GTDB taxonomy): Bacteria > Planctomycetota > Planctomycetia > Pirellulales > Pirellulaceae > Aureliella. Next base: position 13,126 of record JANNNN010000694.1, read on the forward strand.
CGCCGACTTGGTCGATCTCGATGATCTAGCAACTGCGCCGCCTGCAAGCCGATACAACATTCGTTTGCACTTCGCGGCATCACCCACTGACCACAGTAATCCCCGCGTATTCGACGTTTACGCACAAGATCAATTGGTTTGTCGTGATGTCACTATCGATACGTACGGGACCGCTCTCCAGCGAACTTCGGTCAAGTTAGTTGAAAACGTTTCCATCGCCGACAAGCTTCGGCTGCGTTTCGTGCCAAAAATAGGACAAGCGTCTCTCGCTGGAATAGAAATCGAGAGACTTTAGATTTATGAAGATATCGTGTGCCACTGGCTTCGCCTTCGCCAGTGTTATTGAAGTTTACGTCACTCATCAGTAATAGCTTTCAAATGGTTCAAATCTTCAATTTAAAGAAGCCGGAGTAGCAATCTTGATCCGTGTTGACAATTACCAATGCAATTCAAGCTGGTCGTACACTTGATCTGGGAAGTGCCAATGTTGGGTAACCGTCATACTCCGAGACATCGTTATGGACCTGAGAACTAATCACTTCTAGCCTTCGTTTGCACTGGCCGAGCGCAGAGCCAGTGGCACCCAACTCATAAGCTTCGACACCCTAAAATTTGGGCTTGCCGCTCCATTAGCCATGATCAAACTCACAAATCGCATTCAACTAACGATCCTGTTTATTGCATTGTCTGCGACGTCAGCCTTCGCTTGTAAAGTGCCTGTCTTTCGTTATGCCCTCGAGCGATGGAGCGCGGACCGGTACGAAGTACTCATCGTTCATAACGGAGCACTCGAGCCCTCGTCCCAGGCACTCGTCGACAAACTGAGAGCGCCAAAACTAAATTTGTCAGCGAATTTTGAAGTCCAATTGATTTCAGCAGGCGATCTTCGTGACCAGCGGTTACTTGAACTTTGGAAGAATCGCAAAGAGGAAAACCAACCTTTGATGATCGTTCTCTACCCAAGGACGGCCACAGAAGTACCCGACCGCGCTCTTACTTCGCAACCGCTGACAGCAACTCACGTTGACAGACTACTTCATTCTCCCTTGCGAACGCAAATCGCGCAGCGGCTGAGCGGCGGGCAAACTGCCGTTTGGATTTTTGTACCATCGGGCAATGAGGCCAAGGACGCGGCCGCGCTGATGGTGCTTGATGAACGCATCGTCTTAAATCGTCAGCGACTATCAGTTCCGTCAGCAGAAGAGTTGGAGATTGAACCGGCGATCCTAGCAAAAAACAGTATTCCGCTCCGTATCGAGTTCTCCGTCGTACAGCTTGATCGCAGCGACGATCAAGAAGGATTTTTTCTGAGTTCACTTATGAAAAGTGAATCGGACTTGGACTCAACTCAGCCAATGGCCTTGCCTGTGTTCGGACGAGGTCGAGTTCTGTATGCGCTCGTCGGCGATGGAATCATGGCGGAAACCGTCGACACAGCTTGCCAGTTTATGGCTGGTCCATGTTCTTGCCAAGTTAAAAATCAGAACCCTGGTTTCGATTTGCTGATTGACAGTGATTGGGAAAGTGCAGTTGCGGGTTCGGTTATTTCTGAAGCCATCCCTGATGAGAATGAAGAACCCCGCCTACTCGCTATCCCACAAGGCCGCCGCAAAAAGTGATCGACGGTGTCGCCTTTTGCTCCGCAAAACTAGCGTGATTTGCATACTGTAATGGACTAATTAACGATTGCGTTAACACTACCACACATTTTCAAATAATTTTAGCCGTCAACGTTTTCGGCTTATTGACAAATTGCTGAGTCACCAAAATGCTTGAGGGCTTGTTAATTTTTTCAATGCCACGAGAAATTCGGTTCCGATAGTAAACCGTAGCGTCCGCGAGGGGCGTCTGATCCCTCGCTAACGCTTCGGGTTACTATAAAATCAACCAGCCCTTAACGCATTCCGCTACCCAAAAATCTAAGGTGGACATAGCACCAGGCGTTTTCGGTTAGGCACTTGCCTTGAGCCGATTGGTCACGGGCTGCAATCGGCCATCCACGACTTCGTAGGATTCATCGGCGAGCGCCATAAGAGCTTCACGATGTGCGATAATAATAATGGTGCTTTTGCGTTTGAGATCTGACAGCGACTGACGAATTTTCAGTTCGCTAACCATATCAATTTGGCTTGTCGATTCATCCAAAATCAAAATCTCTGGATTGCGATAGATGGCGCGCGCGATAGCGATCCGTTGTGCCTGACCTCCCGACAATCTTCCCGCACCCGTTCCCAAGCGCGTTTCGTATCCACGCTTGCCGTCCAACTCGCGAATGTATTCATCCGCGTAAGCAGCCTTGGCCGCCGCCACGATCTTCTCCATCCGCTGCTCGGGCGTCAGGTGGCTGTCGTCTATTCCGTAAGCGATGTTGTTCGCGATCGTGTCGTCGAATAGGACCGTCTGTTGCGTGACGATGCCAAGCCG
>JANNNN010000385.1:0-2372 GCA_031398555.1 Planctomycetia bacterium
ACAGCGCGATCGACGCGAGAGTGGGCAAGCAGTACTGAAAGCCCGCATCGAGCCGCATTGGTTCTCGAGTAACAATCGGTTTTGGTATCGAAACGACTTCGGGGGCGGAACTCGCGAATTTATCGTGGTGGATGCCGCAGCTGGGACTCTCGCTGCCGCGTTGGATACCAACTTGGTTGCCACCGCCCTCAGCGAAAAACTAGGGAAGACAATTGAGCAGTCTCGGTTGCCAATCGACGGACTGGATTTTTCCGAAGATAGCAAGTCGGTGACACTGACGGGGGCTGAAGGCACCTGGATTTGGAATTTCGAATCAAACGAGCTTCTAAAACAGACGGTTGCACCGGAGAAGTCGCAAACTCCCGATGGCCCCGGGGGACTCAAACCTGAAACGGAACTACGCGGTTCAAATCGAACTGGACCCGATACTGAAATCAACTTTGATAATCAGACATCGGAAGCGGTAGCGGTGTTTTGGATCGACACAGAAAATCGCCCCAAGCCATACGGTCAAGTTGAAGCGAAAACGCGTCGATCGCAGCACACATTTGGAGGCCATCGCTGGCTTGTCGAGAACTTACAAGGTGATCGGCTGGCCGTGTTCGAAGCGACGGACGATCCGAAAGTTGCCGTTATCGATGGTACGAAACGCGACGTCCGATCCACACGCAGGCGTCGCGATCGAAACAATATTGCCCCGCTCAATCGGAGTGATCGCTCGCCAGATGGTAAGTGGCGGGCATTCATTCAGGACAAAAACATTTTTGTGCGACCGTTAGACACGGACGGAGAGGAAGGCGATGCGATTGCTTTGAGTACCGATGGCGGCGGAGGTTTTGAATACTCCGAGCCTGTATGGTCAGCAGACTCCAAATCGCTGGTGGCTTTTCGTATTGAAACTGCCGAGACGGATGAAGTGCATTTGCTGCAATCATCGCCTGATGGTGGAGGTCGTGCGGTGCTCAAGACGCGACCGTACGCCTTACCGGGAGATCGTTTTTCAAAATATGAGCTGAATGTGTTCCACGTAGAGAATAAGAAGCAACTAAAACCCGCTGTGGATCGCTTCGAGCACGGTTGGGATCGACCGCGAATTCGCTGGAATACGAGCAACGGTAACTTTACGTACAAACTCGTGGATCGCGGTCACCAGCGATTGCGTATCGTTCATGTTGATCCTCAAACCGGCGACGCCACGAACTTGATTGACGAGCAGAGCAAGACATTTATCTGGACGATCCATACCGAAGACCTTGACTTACAATTGATCAACTGGATGGAAAAAAGCGATGAGGTTGTCTACGTTTCAGAGCAGAGTGGTTGGCGGCATCTCTACTTGGCAAACATTGAACGACCGGGAGTCTTACAACCGATCACTTCCGGCGAATGGGTTGTACGAGGCGTTCAGCAGATCGACGAAGAGCGTCGGGAGATCTGGTTTTCGGCAAGTGGATGCTACCCGGGCCAAGATCCTTACTTGGTGCATTTTGGACGAGTGAACTTCGACGGCTCTGGTCTAGTTTGGCTGACCGCCGATGATGGTGATCACAGTTTGCAGTATTCGCCCGATCGTCGCTTTGTCATCGATCGGTACTCGCGAGTGGACCTGCCGCCGAAACATGTACTACGCCGAGTTTCTGATGGACAGACGGTCTGCAAACTTGAAGAGGCCGACGTTTCCAAGTTAGTCACTAGCGGCTGGAAGACACCTGAAGTTTTTAAGGCCATGGGGCGAGACGGCAAGACTGAGATCTGGGGCATTATCTGCCGCCCTTCCGATTACGATCCGAATAAAAAGTATCCCGTCATCGAAGATATCTACGCGGGCCCGCAAGGCGCTTTTGTTCCGAAGACCTTCAGCCCAGCGCAGCGTTACAAAGCTCTGAACGATCTTGGCTTTATTGTGGTTAAGATCGACGGCATGGGGACCGCCAATCGATCCAAGGCTTTTCATGATGTGTGTTGGCACAATTTGAAGGACGGCGGTTTTGAAGATCGCATTTTATGGATGCAGGCAGCGGGTGCCAAACATCCCGAAATGGATCTCGAGAAAGTCGGTATTTATGGAGTTTCGGCTGGTGGCCAAAACGCCGCCGCTGCTGTCCTATTTCGCCCTGATTTTTATAAAGTTGCCGTAGCCGGATGCGGTTGTCACGATAACCGCATGGACAAAGCCAGTTGGAATGAACAATGGATGGGATACCCAGTTGGCTCGCATTACGCCGAATGTTCGAACATCGATAACGCTTATCGCTTGCGCGGTCAGCTATTGCTGATCGTAGGTGAGATGGATGACAATGTGCCTCCGGAATCGACCCTTCGCTTTGCTGACGCGCTGATTAGAGCTGACAAAGATTTCGAATTGCTTATGG